>DAOTCE010000056.1 GCA_035452965.1 Candidatus Paceibacterota bacterium
GAGCCGGGATAGCAGGGGTATTGATGGACGGAGAAGAAGACGCAGCCGGGCTGGTTGAGGAGCAGCGACTCGGTGCCGTTGCCGTGGTGGACGTCGAAATCGAAGACAGCGACACGTTTGGCGCCGGAGGCCAGGGCTTCGAGGACGGCAATTGCGATGTTGTTCAGGTAACAGAAGCCCATCGCGCGGTTGCGGGTGGCGTGGTGCCCCGGCGGACGCATCAAGCTGAAGGCCGTCTCCCCGGCCAGCGCGGACTTGAGCGCCTCCAACGCGGCGCCGACGGAAGCGCGGGCGTAATCCCGCAGGTTGGGATAGGCCGGCGTGTCGTCGTCGAAGTCCTCCAGCCTGGCTAATCGCTGCAGGTGCTCGGGCGCGTGCGCGCGGAGGATGGCGGTGTCATCACAGGGGCCGGGGCGGGTCCAGGCAATTGGCAGGTCCGTTTGGCGGCGCAGCTTCTCCCAGGCAGCCAGGATGCGCTCGGGCCGTTCGGGATGGCCCGGACGCGAGTATCGGATGCAGTGCTCGTCAGTTATGATTTTCACGTTCTGGCGAGTGCCTGCACACATGGATAAACGTGAACGCCAAAGGCAATCGCCAGCATGGTCGGCACTACCGCCATGACGACGGGAGTAGTGGGGAGGATTTCTCCCCACCGGGCGAGAGACATGTCTGACTTCATTTGCTCCGGCAATTCGACTTTCATGATGCGGCTCCGTTGCTTTGCGCGCGCGTCGCCAGCGGTGGAACACCACCGCCGCGGCGCTCTTCCAGTTGCCACAGGCGGTCTTTGCCCGCAAGAGCAATTGCCCGGCGCCGGAGCGCTGGAAGCGGGGTGAGCGGCGAAGTGCAAGGCAGGCGTCCACGCCTGGCGGTGGGGGGTGGGCGGCGCGATCACAGCCGCGCAGCATCTGCGGCGAAGGGGTGGCTGCCGCTGGAGCAAGCGCCGGGCATTTGCCGGGGGGTGAATCAATCCGATTGCCAGCGTTGCAGCGTCTCGCGCTCGGTGACGGTTCGTGCCGCGGGTTTGGGCTCGGACCAGTCCACTTCTCCAAAGCGCAGGCAGCCGCCGCTGACCCCCGCCAGCAGGGAGCGCGTTCCCTTGTCCCGCACCACCTCGATGCAAGCGCCGTCATTCCAGAAGGGGTAGAGTTTCTCCATGCTGAACGCATCTATGCGGTCGCTGGTGGCCGCCCAGGTGCCGCGGCCCAGATCGCGGATGGCGGCGTGGAAGATCAGAAAGTAGCGGCCATCGCGGAAGGAGAGGTTGGCGGATTCAAAGCTGCCTTGCGGATGACCGCCGGTCAGCCGCGGCTCGTAGCTCGCGGCGGGGCCGACCAGTATCGGGCCATGGTCCTGCCACCGCTTGAAGTTGGCAGTGCTGGCCAGCGCGATGCAGGTGGCGCCCTGCTTCGTGTTGGCGGTGTAGGGCATCCAGACGCGGCCCTTGTGGCGGAAGAGGTCCGGGTCGCGGCAACTGCAGATGTCGTCTTCACGCCAGTAAGCCCAGGAAGCGCCTTTCGCCGGCGAAATGGGATTACCCGGCAACCGTTTCCAGTTGAACATGTCCTTGCTCGAAGCCAGGCCGATGTCCTGCGACAGGTGGCGGTTCAGGCCGGTGTAGGCCATGATGAACTCGTCGCCGTTGCGGAGCAGCACCGGTGCCCAGAGATGCGCCTCTTCCCACGTGCCCGGCCGAACCAGCAGCGCCGGGTCGTGCACTTCCCAGGTGAAGAAGTCGGGCGTGGAGGCGTGGCCGAAGTAGATTTCGTGCCCGGGGTAGAAAGGGGTGCCCTCCTGCAGGCGACGCTCGATGTAGAAGAAATGGTCGCGGCCGTCATGCCGGGCGGTGCCGAAGTCCGCCACGCGCCCTCCGACGGGCCGGAAGCCTTCCTTGAGAATGTCAACGGGCGGGTGCCGGTAATGCTCGAAACGCATGCGCTTGAGCTCGCGCTCGAAGTCAATGATCGTGGAGCCGCGCGCCGCGCCGGCTGGCTGATTGGTTTGGGCCCAAACGGCTGGCGCAACGGCGCCGGCGGCAAGCGCAATTCCCGCGCGCCGCATGAATTCACGGCGACTGGTCCTGGTCGTTTGACAGCTGGAGGTCTGAGTTTTCACATTCACTGTCCGTTACCTTTCTTGAGTGAGGCTAAAAGCCGCGCAAAACGGTGCTTGAGCGCGGCGGCAGCCCGGGCGCGGGGGCGCGTTTGAGCACAAGGTATTGAACGCCCAGCCTGGCGCAATACTCCCGTTTGCCGCCCTGGTCGCCGTCTTCGTTGACGGCGTAGATATCCGGTTTGAGGCGCTGGATTTCCGGCTCGGCATCCAGCCACCCGTGTCCGGTGGCAATGACCGCCTGGGTGACATGCCGAATTGCCCCCACCACATAACGGCGCTCCTGCTGCGGAAACATGGGATGCCCGGGCCCCTTAAGCAAGCGGAGGTTCGCATCGTGGCCGAGGACCACAATCAAGTCACCGTAGGCGCTCACCTCCTCGAAGAACCGGACGTGACCCGAATGCACGTAATCGTAACAACCGGTGACCATCACTCGCTTGCGCCGGGGCGACTTCGCTGGCGGGTCCGGATTAGCTTCGGGGAATCCATGCAGTTGCTCGTCGCGGATCACCTCATACTGGAGCCCGCGCACCCCGCAGAAAAGCTGCCTGGCGGCGCTGCTCTCCGACTGCCTGACGGCCCAGACTTCGGGCCGCAGACCGGCAGCCTCCGGGAGCGCGTTGCGGTCGAAAGGCCCGCTGATCATTTGCACGCGCCGCACGAACCGGATGGCTTGCAGAAGATACGCCCGCTCCGCCTCCGGGAACCTCGGACTCTTACCCTCGAAACGCCGCGCCAGCTCGTCGCCCCACAGCAGCGCCGTCACCTCGCCCAGCCGGGCGGCCTCCTCCAGGAACCGAACCTGTCCCGAGCGCAAATCATCGAACGCGCCGGCCACCACCACCTGCTTCGGCTTCGCGCTTGACATCACGCCCAACCCCTTTCAGTCCTGCACCCTGTGCTGCCATCCTGCAACTTCCCGCGCGGAAGACAGAGATTTGGACTGCGGTGGCAGAGCGCAGCGGCGACACCGCTTTTCCGGCGTGCGCATGCCTCTGAAAGCGGCGTGGCGCTTCTCTTCCCGCCGCACGACGACCCTCAGCGCCCCCGGCACTGGTTCGTTGGAGGCCACGACAAGGTAGCCGCCGCCGCACCCTGAGAACATTGCCCCCGCATACTGCGCTTGGTAGATCCGCAGCAGGCCGCGCAGGTCCACCCGCAAGGTCGGGTGCCGCACAGTCTGCGGCAGGAGCTTCTCCCAGCAGACCATGCATTCGTTCAGCGACTCGCCCAGGGCGGGCAGGTCGCGGCGCCGGATCGCCTCGAAGCAGTCCTTCCCAGTCTGGCCCAATCGCGCAACCCACCTCGGCTCCAGATTCTTCCGGCCCAGCGGATTGTAGCCATCCGGCCGGGGCGCGACCGGCAGCAGTTGGATCACCCGCTCCAACCACCGCGTGCAGCGCTCATCGTTAAGCGACTCGATATGCGTCGGGAAGACCCCGCCGTTGGCCGCAAAGTCATAATCCAGCCGGCTGATGCCGGGATAGATCAGGCCGATCATGTCCTGCGAACCGGAAGGCTCAGCCTGGCCCCGGTTCTCGCGCAGATAGAGTTCCCGCACCATCCGAGCCAGCGGACGACGCGGGAGCCTGCCTCGCCAAAGCTCCGTGGCCATTGCCCGCGTGCCGGTCGCCAGGCCGCTGCGCTCCATGAACCGAAAAGCCGGCTCCAGCCCCGCCACCACCATGCAGCCGGGCGGGCGCGGATTGTGAGCGGACATGAACGGCTGATCTATCCACCCCCCCGCCAGCGCCAGACGGTAGGGGATCCCGCCGATCACCTTTCCCACGGGCCATCTGTTATTGGGTTTCACGGTTCGCAGTAGCGATAGTTGCGCAGGGCCGACTCCAGGCCGGCCCGCCTGGCGCCAATCCTTGGTCAACCCGCCCCGGAAGACAAGCTGGATGTCCCGTGTGCCGTAATCCCTCAGTCTGGTAGGACGCTTTCGCCGAGAGCGCCACCGTCTGGCCGCCTCGGCGAGGCGGCCCTATCCCAGACTGAGGCCTTGCATTTTCTAACACTTTTCACTTGCACGAACTGCCGTCAGTGATATAGGTGATAGGTAACATAAGCTGCCCAAGGACTAGGCAGACCAAGCCGCTGCCGGTTCCGGGCTGCGGCTCATCAACTACATAAACCTGCTATGAAAACCATGGAGTCATTCCTGATACAATCCCCCCACCGGAAGCTGTTATTGGCGCTGGCGGTCACCGTACTGGCCAGCTTCGTCGCCCAAGCGGTCCCCTATGCCTCGTGCATCACTAATTCCGCCGGCACGATCTCGTATTACCTCAACGAAAACGCCGATGCCGTCAACATCATCTTCGACGGCGGCGGCCCGGGAAACACCAACGCCTTGGGCGCCCAAACCAAGGGCCCACACTCCTTCGCCCTGGGCGCTCACACTTCCTACCGGATTGAGGTCAAAAAGGACGCCCCGGTAGGCTGGACCCTGATCAGCGATGATACCAATCCCTACTGCGAATATGCCAATCCCAGAGGGGTCGCCGTCAGCCAGGTTGCTTCCAACCTTTCCACCTTCGGCCGCATCTACGTCTCCGACTCAGTATCTGGGAGCGTCGTCTCGAACATCGTGACCACCCTCAAGCGGACCAACTGGGGCAAGGGGGTTTACATCCTCAATGCCGACCAATCTGAAGCCATCGGCCAAACGGTGGTCAACAATGCCGGCAACATCGCGGTTCAAGCCCTCTCCAACGGCATCACCTGGGGCACGCCGCTGACGGCCTCTTCGCCGTGGCGCATCGGCGTTGGCGAGGACAACAAGCTCTATCTCTGCAGCTTCGGGACCGTGGACGCCACAACCTGGCGGAGCACCACTCCCGATTGCTCGGCCTTCGAACAGGTTCTTGCCGGCATCGGCGTGTACGCCAAACGCAGCAACCATACGGATGTCGCCAGCACACCTATCGCCAGAGGCTCAATCGAAGATGGCAGCCTCCAACTCTGGGTCATAGACGGCACCCTCACTAACTCTGCGGGCGCCGCAACGTACAACCGAATCTGCCGCTATGACATCGGCGCCGGGCCGTTGCCCTACGACGGACCGCCGGCCTTCGTCAGCACGGCTACAGCCTACTCCTCGGTGGCAGCCGTTACGTCCGATTTTGAGATGCTGCCCGACGGCAGGTGGATGGTGAGCGTCAACCGCTCCGTCGGCACGGATCGGGCCTCGATTCAACAGTACGACACCGACGCGGCGACCGTGCTCTTCGATTCGCTTAGCTTTTACGGCTCGCCCGACCCGCTCCGCAACACCGTCGCGACCGCCCTGTCGCCCGACGGCAAGATCTACGCCTGGATTACGCTCACCAACCGGGTCAACATGATGAGCTTCGATGCCAGCGGCATCATAGATCCCGCCACCCTGACCGGCTTCGACTCGCCGGCCTCCCCCTCGGTCACAGGTCCCAACATCGGCAACGGCCGGGACATCGCCTGGGATGCGGCGGGGAATCTTTACACCGTCAGCTCCGGCCAGGCTCGCCTGCGGGTCTTTGCGCCGGGTGGCAACACGGTTGCCAGCACTTCCTCCGACGGCACCTTCACCCTGACGAAGCCGGCGAATGAAGTCAGCGTTTTGGCCACGACGCCGACCACCTCCATGGACACCAGCCTGGGGGCGCCTGGCGTGTTCACCCTTTCGCGCTCGGGCAGCACTGCTTCCCCCTTGCCGGTTTCTTACACGCTGACGGGTCTTGCCCTCAACGGTACCCACTACCAAGCCATCCCCACCTCCGTTACATTCCAAGCTGGGGCTGATACGACCAACATCTTCATTACAGCCATACCCACGCCGGCTGGGCCTGTCCGTGATGTCGTCCTGACCATCAACAGCGGTGCCGGCTACACACCGGTCTCACCGCTGAATGCGTCGGTCTGGATCATTGACACCAATAAGCCGGCAATCTGGGTGGCTCGCAAAGACGCCCAGTTCTATGAACGGACGAATGACTTCGCCCGGTTCACGCTCACCCGGTATGGAGACACCAACACCAGCCCGCAGATCAATATGACCTATGGCGGGACGGCCGTTGCGGGCACCCACTTCTACGCCGATGCCATCGCAGGCACTATGATTCCGGGGCAAGTGACCATGGACGTTAATGTCTATCCAATCCACGACGGAGTGTTCACCGGCCCGTTGACGGTGACGGCCACGGTGGCGCCCGCCAGCTTCGGAGATTACGACGTCGGCACCCCCGCCACGAGTGTGGAGGCCGCTACGCGGGTAAACTCGGATTATCCGCCGGAAACGGTAATCTGGTCCGACAACCTCCAGACCGATACATCGGCCAATTGGACCGAGCGCTACGGCACGACCAACGGGGCCGCTCGCGATGCGACGGTCACGTGGGCATTTGACTACAGTGGCAGCCCGATATTCGCTCCGCCCGCGCCTCATTCGGGCAGCGATACCCACGGGCTCTACATGACGGTGAACAAGACTTCCACGGATCTGGACCCGCCCGTGGCGGCCGCACTGAACTTCTACCCCAACGGGCAGAGCTTCAGCGGCAACTATGCGCTGCGCTTCGACATGTTCCTCATCCAGAATACCGGGGCGGCGACGACCGAGTACGCGCTGTTCGGCATCAATCACTCCGGCGCCAGGACCAATTGGTTCCGCAATAGCACTTCCGGCTTCGCCGGGGTGGACCCGACCGCCTGGGACTTCGACGGCGTCTTCTACGCGGTCGAGTCGGATGCGGCCGCGTTGGGGGACTATGTCGGATACAGTTCCCCCACAACTGCGGGCCGTAACCCGACGCCGATCTCTCCAGGCAGAAATGCCTCGACCCTGACGCATGTGTTCAAGACCCCGCCCTGGACACCGGGCGTGGGCACCGGTGGCGCCCCCGCCAACCTTGGTGGCTCCGGCACGCCCATCTGGGCCGATGTCGAGCTTAGCCACGTCAATGGCGTGATCCGCTGGTACATCAACCACGAGCTGATCTTCGCCTACACTAACACCACGGGCTACGGCAGCGGGAACATTATGCTGGGCTACACCGACGCCTACGATTCGGTTGGCAGCGGCGAAGGCGCGGTCATCTATGCCAATGCCCGTGTCATCAGCCTGGCCGGTCCGACCATCACGGGCATCGTGGTGAACGGCGGCAACGTCGAAATCACCTTCACGGCGAACACGGGCGACGTGGTGGGCCAGTTCAACCTGCAACAGTCGAGTCCGCTGGTGACTGGCGGATACGCCGATACCACCTCCACGATCAGCTCGCTGGGTGGCGGCGTGTTCAAAGCCGTCAAGGCTGTGCCGGCGGCCAACACGTTCTACCGGATCAGCAAGAGCTACTAAGACCCCACACGGCCTGTCAGTCTCAGCGAGGCATCCGCTTCCGGGCGGATGCCTCGTTCGTTTGCGCCCGGCCCAATGAACCAAATGATGAACCGCCCCTTCCGTGGTGGCAGCCATCCTGCCTGCCGTAGAGCGGGGCAGCTTACCCGGCCCAGAAGGTGCCGGCTGAGTCGAATACCCCAATCCGGACCGAAGGATGCCGCCCCTGGTTCACACCTGCCTGCCCCTGTGCCAGAGTCCAGTTGCGTGATCAGTAGCATCGTTCTGTCAGCCGCCTGCCCCTCTGAAACAGGCCGGACAACCCGCCCTAAAGCCGCGTATGGCCGGGGCCCTTTCAGGCTCCCGGCCGTCCAGTGGCCGTCTAGTGGCCGTCCAGTGGCCGTCCAGTGGCCGTCCAGTGGCCGTCTAGTGGCCGTCCAGTGGCCGTCTAGTGGCCGTCTAGTGGCCGTCTAGTGGCCGTCTAGTGGCCGTCCCGGTGCCGCCCTCACACCCCAATCCTGAACGAACTGCGAAAATGCTCCACCGATTGGTGAAGGCAGAGCACTCTCGCCGAGTGCGCCGGGGGACGGCGGTCCTTCAGCGCACTCCCCCGCCGCACACAGCAGTCGCAGGGGATTCCACAGAGTGGAACGAATCTCCACCGGAGGGCACTCACCTCTCTGCATAGAGGCGCGCGGGTATCTTGCCCGCTTGTCTGGTCCGCAATGAGCAAAGCGGTCTAAATGCCCGCGCTCCTCCGGCAGCTTCAGGCATATGTGCTGCGTCGTCGAAGGGGCACCACAATCAAGCTTGTCAACGGACCGCCCTTCCAACTACAAAACACCCGTGTTAGCGCTTCGACTCCCCACAGCTAGGCGGTAATTCTTGGCCAACTCCATGCGCCGTCCTGCAACCAACGCCAACCCGGCGCCGATGCAAGGTAAGCTCCCTGTCGGGCCGGCTGCGCGCATCCCCGCGTGGCTGCCTGCCCTGCTGCTGGTGCTGGCCACAGTCCTGGCATACCTGCCGGTCAGACAGGCCGGCTTCATCTGGGATGACGACGCTTATGTGACAAAGAACGCCATGCTCACGGCGCCGGACGGATTGCGGCAGATCTGGTTTTCGGCGCATCGGCAGTCACAGTACTTTCCGCTGGCTTACACCACCCTCAGGATCGAGCGCGGACTGTGGGGCTTGAACCCGCTGGGCTACCATGCCGTCAACGTGCTGCTGCACGTTATCAACGCATTGTTGCTGTGGCGCCTGCTGCGGCGGTTGGTGGTGCCGGGTGCGTGGCTGGCGGCAGCGATCTTCGCCTTGCATCCCGTGCAGGTGGAAAGCGTGGCCTGGGTCACGGAATTGAAGAACGTGCAATCCACGCTGTTCTATCTGTTGGCGGTTTTGGCGTGGGTTAGATTCGGCCAGAAACCGGCGGCGCCCCGGTGGAGCTTCTACTGGCTGGCGCTGCTGTTCCACGCCCTGGCCTTGCTCAGCAAGACGACGGCCTGCACGCTGCCAGCCGCCTTGCTGCTGGTCTTGTGGTGGCGCGGCGAGTCCGTCGGCTGGCGGCGGGTGGTTCAAGTCCTGCCATTTCTGTTGCTGGGGGCGGGGATGGGGGTGGTGTCCGTGTGGTGGGAGAACCACCTTGGCAACTACTTGGCGGATACCGGGGTGAATCTCAGCCTGGTGGACAGGCTCTTGGTTGCCACCCGCGCGGTCTGGTTCTATGCGGCGAAAGTGTTCTGGCCGGTGAATCTCGCCTTCAGTTATCCCCGGTGGGAGATAGACGCGCGCGCCCCGCTGCAGTACCTCGGCCTTGCCGGATGTGTGGCTTTTGCCCTGCTGTTCTGGTGGCGTCGCCGCGTCGTTGGCCGGGGAGTCGTCGCCGGGGTGGTCTTCTTCGTTGCCGCCCTCTCGCCGCTGCTGGGGTTCATTCCCCTCTACACTTTCCGTTTCTCGTTCGTGGCGGACCATTACCAGTACCTGGCCTGCGCGGGCTTGATCATCCCTGCCGCGGCCCTCATCACTGGCCGCCTGGCCAAAGAGCGGAAGACGCGTGTCGTCTGGCTCGGCCTTTCAGGGGGACTGCTGTTGGCTCTGGGACTGCTGACCTGGAAACGGGCTCACATCTACGCGGACGAAAAGAGGTTGTGGGAGGATACGCTCGCGAAGAACCCCACTTCTTGGATGGCTCACTGCAATCTCGCCTACACCTCCATGCACGCAGGGCGGGCCGACGAGGCGATCCCCCGGTTCCAAGAGGCCCTCCGCCTTAAGCCAGGTGACGCCGAGATCCGCAACAACCTCGGAAATGCGCTTTTCATCAATGGGCAAACCGACGAGGCGATCCGCCAATTCCAGGAGACCCTCCGCCTCAAGCCGGACTACGCCGACGCACACTACAACCTCGGCAACGCCCTCGTGAAGAAAGGGGAAACGGGCGCGGCGATCCGCCAATTTGAGGAAGCGATCCGCCTCCAACCGGACCACGCCCAGGCTCATAACAACCTTGCCAACGCGTTTGCCAGAACGGACCGGACCGGTGAAGCAATTGGCCATTACCAGAAGGCTCTTGGTTTCAAGCCTGATTACGCTGAGGCCTGCTGCAATCTGGGTATCATCCTCTTGAAGGAAGCCCGCGTGGACGAAGCCATCCGCCACCTCCAGGCGAGCATCCGGATAAAACCAGACTACGTCGTCGCTCGCTACAATCTCGGCAATGCCCTCGCCCGCCAGGGGCGCTTGGATGAGGCGGTCGGCGAGTTCCAGGCAGTTCTCAGCCTCCAGCCCCACCATGCCGACGCTCGCAAACGCCTGGAGATGGCGATGGCCGCCCTTGCGGCTATTCCCCGGCAGCCTGCAGCCGCCACCAACCGTTGAATAGGACGGCGACATTCCCCAGCCCTCCAGCAACAGGTTCTCCTCCCAATCCTTGGCGAACTGCGAACATGCCGCACTGCTTGGTGAAGGCAGGGCGCGCTCGCAGAAAGCGCCACCGTTTGGCCGGCTCGGCGGGGCGGTCCCACCTAAGACTGAGTCCTTACTTTTTCTGCGTTTTCACTTGCCAAGAGCGCGGGTTGTGGTATAAATCGCCCCAGAACAAAACCTCACCCGAACAACCAGCAGCACCAACCGCCGCCGGTATTCGGGAGAACTACAAACAAAATGCCTGCTATGAAAATGACTCAATCATCCTTCTTGCGACCAACCGTTCGCGGTCTGGTATCGGCGCTGGCAGTCACCGCACTGTCCAGCTTTGTGGCCCAAGCCACCCCCTACGCCTCCCAGGTCACTAAAAGCGGCGACACGGTCACATTTGTCCTGAACCAGGCGGCTCAAGGCATGGTCGTGCTCCGCGATGGGGCAAACCCGGTGACCCCTACCCCGGGACCTGCGACGCCCGGCGTGCAGACCTTCGACATGACCGGCTACACCACGTACTCGATCATTGTCACGGGCAGCGCCGCCAAGGCCTGGACCCAGTTCGTACCCGACGGGACAGACAGGAATTTCTGGTTCCCGAATAGCGTGAGCATCAACAGGAATCCATCGAGTCCGCACTTCGGTAAGGTTTACATTTGCAACAATCACCGGGCTACTGGGGGCGCAACCACCGCCGGCCGCGTCACGCAAGACGCCATCTACGTCCTGCGGGCCGATGGAACGGCTTTCAGTGGTCCCCATGACGGCGGTCGAGGCAATGCCTGGATGACCGGTGACGGCACAGCCTATTCCCGGTTCATGAAGGTTAACGTCAATCAGGACGACAACCTCCTCTACGCCGCGAGCCTTTGGGACGACCAGGTCTGGGGTTTCAATGATGATCTGAGCGTGGCGACGCAGTTGACCGACGACACCAACCTTGGCAACCCGATAGGAAACGCCAATTCTGCGGCGTTTATTGAGAGCGTTTGTGCGATGGGCTCCCGTGCGAACGGAGACCTGAGGCTCTTCACAGCGAATGGCAATTATTGGGACGCCTCGCGCCGGGGAGTCATTAGTTACTTCCTCGGAGCCAACGCTGCGGCGACTCCAAGCGACATTGGGGTGCAAGTCGTCGGGCCGGGCGGCCTCAGCGCCTATCATGTGAGCGACCTGGAAGTAGACAGCAACACCAACATTTACACGTGCGTATACCGGTCTACCGCCGGGCAGGCGCCGGACGCCAAGAAGTTTATCTGTTCGAACCCGGCCGCATGGCCGAACACCACGCCGGCCTGGAACTCGACCAGGACGGACAGCTATATCCGATGCGTGGCCGCCAACGAAGCCCTTGGGTTAGTGGCGGCGGCGAGGTATGCCTCCTCCTCCGGCCAGGTGTATTTCTTCGACATCAACACGGGTGCCAACGCCGGGTCGGTGGACATCGGCGACGTCTGCCGCGATATATGCTTCGATGCGGCGGGCAACATGGTGAGTGTGGACAACTCGCTCGAATACGCGCGATTCTGGTCGCCGGGTGGTTTTACAATTGCCACCACCACCTCAGCCGGAACCTTCGACCTCATTCAGTGGGACAATTTCAGTGTCAGTGCTGCCACTGATCCCGCGGCGTCTGAGGAGGGGCCTGATACGGCCACCTTCACGATCTCGCGAGCTGGCGGGCAGAATCTGGACGTGCAGGTTAACTATACGATGGGTGGCACAGCCGTGAGCAACGTGGATTACACGATCTCGCCGCAGAGTCCGTTTACGCTCCCCGCGGACCAAACTTCCATTGACATCACGGTCACCCCGATTAACGACGGCGAACGGGAGCCGGTCGAAACGGTGGTGCTGACGGTTGCCGCGGGAGCCTACAACGTCGTCAGCCCGAGTTCCGCGACGGCGACCATTGCCGACAACGACGCGACGGTGCGTTACTGGGACGCCAACGGGACCACCGCCGGCGGGGCGGTGGATATTAACGGGGCCGCCCCCGGGACCTGGGGCGTGGACAACTTCTGGAACGACACAGCGGATGGCACGGGCGCCGGCACGACCGCGTGGACGCCGTGGGCCGCAGCCGTGTTTTCCGCCGGGACGGATGCCGGCAGTGTTTTCAGTGTGACCAACAGCGGAACACAACTGGTGGATTATCTCAACTTTGAAGAGGGCATTGTGACCGTGGAGGGTGGATCACTGACTTTGACCAACTACGAGGCTGTCAAGGTGTACGACCGAGCCCTCATCACTTCTGTCCTCGACGGGGCTGCGGGACTGGCCGTGGAAGGTCCGGGCACGCTCGTTCTGGGCGGCGCCAATACCTACACGGGACCCACCAGGATCACCGCCGGCAACCTGGCGGTGGGCGCGGCGGGAGGAGTCATCCCCGACGGTTCAACGGTCACCATCGGCGCCGAGGCATCACTGACGCTGAATGATCAACTGTTCAGTGGCGGCACGTACGATGAGACGATCGGGGGGCTGGCCGGCTCGGCGTTGGCGGGCTCGGGCTCTTACAACCTGAATGTGCCTGCTGGCTACACCCTGACCTTCGGTGGCAACAACGCCAACACGACGTTTAACGGGACCGAAAGCGGTGGCGGCACGATGGTGAAGGTAGGCACTGGCACCATGAGCATGACCGGGGGGGTGATCTCCGATACCTTGGCCATCTCCAACGGCGTGGTGTCCATTAATGCTTCCGCGCGCCTCGGCACCGCCAACGATATCATCGTTGACGGCGGGACGCTTCGTAACTCGAACAACGGCGCTGTTGCTTTTGCCCCGTACACACGCTCAATCTTCCTGGGGGCGAGTGGCGGAGTGCTCGAGGTCAGCGACGCTGCAGGCATCTTGTTTTATGGTGATGCCGCCAGCGCCGGCACACTCCAGGGCGGGACGCTGATCAAGGACGGTCCGGGCGAGCTACGCGTCCTGGGTCTGGCAATGGCGAACTCTTCGTTCGAGAAATTGGTGGTTCGCGGCGGTCTGTATCGCGGTGGCTACGCCGAACCCACCCAGGACGAGCATTTCCTGGGTGCCATCCCGGGGAGTTTCTTGCCTGACCAGGTTACGATCGAGAACGGGGCCACGCTTGACCACAGCCTCTTCATGTTAGCGGTCAGTCCCAATCGCGGCGTGGTTCTTGGCACCGGTGGCGGAAGACTCGGCAACCTTGGCTCCATGGAATGGCCCGGGGTCATCAGCGGCACCCAGTTGATCAAAACCGGGGTAGCGATGCTGGTGCTGGGTGGGGTCAACACGTACACTGGCGGCACAATTCTCTCGGGCGGCAGCCTCTACGTGACCAATACGGCCGGGAGCGGCACGGGGTCCGGTGCGGTGACCGTGACCGGCGCAACCTTGGGTGGCGAAGGCATCATCGCCGGGCAAGTGGTCATGACGGGCGGCACCCTCACGCCTGGTTACAGCTACACCCCGACTGCGAATAGTCCCACCCTCCGGAGCAAGCCGGTCGCAAAGCTCGTGCTGGGCGGCGGCCTGGATACGACCGCGGGTGCCACCACTGTTAACTGGCAGTTGGGCGCGCCGAGCGAGGCGAATCCGGGCACGGACTTCGATCAGGTGGACGTGACGGGCGGCAACCTGGCGTTGGGCTCCGGCGCGACGCTGGCGGTCAGTTTCACCGGCACAGCCACGGCCCCGGACTTCAGTGCCTTCTGGCAGACGTCGCGTTCGTGGCAGGTGATTAAGTTCAGTGGCGGCGGAAGCATCTCGGGCAACTTCAGCGCCATCACCGGCGTGGCCGGCGCTGTGGGCGGGACGTTCACCACCACGCAGGACGCGAACGGCGTGAACCTGGTCTGGACCAGCACTTACGTCACGCCCCAGCCGATCACCGACATGAGCATCGGGCCGGTGACCGCCGGCAGCGCAAGCATCAGCTACTCGGGCGCCATTGGGAACCGGTTCGTGCTGGTGTCCTCGCCGAACGCCGAGGCGCCGCTCAGCGGGTGGACGCGCGTGGCGACAAACTTTACGGCTAGCGGATCGTTCCCGATTCCGGTGGGTTCGGCCGTGAAGGAATTCTTCGCCATCAAGAGCGAATAGCGCGCTGCTTCCACAGAGAAGCGTAATTCACAGGGCCGGGTCGAGAGACCCGGCCCTGCTTTTTTGGGGTGCGCCCGGCAGGGCGCACTGACTAGTTGGTTAGAGTCCAATGCACACCCGG
>DAOTCE010000057.1 GCA_035452965.1 Candidatus Paceibacterota bacterium
CGAGATGCCACGTGTTGTTGGCAGCGAAATTGTTCATGAACTCGATGGAGCGAACTGAGATAAACGTGCTCATGGTGTTCGTGGGGCGAATCGGAGCCTGACGGGTGTTGTCCATCACAATATCATCGCCCACAGTCGGAACCCCGTCCGGGTACCAGTTTGCAGGCGTGGCCCAGGCATAACCATTGCCATTTAGGTTGCCATCAAACTTCTTCGTGTGGAGGTCGGCGGGAAAAGTGTAGTACGGATTGTTAAAGACCAACATGACGGGATAATGATCCGACGCGGTGGCGCTGTCGGTGGCCAGCAACGGCGGTGCGGAGGGGCTGACCTTATCCGATCGGAACACCTGTCCGCTGAGCAGGTTGGAGACCAGAATTGCGTTGGGCAGGACGTAATCGAAACGGATGCTCGGGTTGTCGTTCTGGGCGGACCAGGTGTCGTCATCGCCGGTCACCTGATTTCTGGGGTCGTTCATTTTCAAACCGGCTTGCGCGCTGGTCATGGTCTGGATTGCCTGCTGCTCGAATTCCCTCGGCTCGTAGATGTCTTCGTTCATGTCCCCAACCAGGACGCAAGGGCGCAGCGCGTTGGTGGCCTGATAGGTCGTGGCAAAGAAATTGGAGATGCAACGGGCCTCGGCCCCGCGCCGGATGGAACTTTCCTCGTCCGGATGCGCCTTGAGATGCGTGGTGAAGAAATGGAGCGGCTGCGCAAACCCCGGCGGTGTGATTTCCGCCTCGAATAGGTCGCGCGTAAAGTCGCCGTCATAACCAAAAGCCGAGAGGTCCCTATTCACCAGCCAGGACTTGGATCGCGTGATGGGATATCGGCTGGCCACCGCGCTGCGCTCGGCCCCGCCCGTGCTAGAGCCAATGGCGACATAGTACCCGGGCAGGTAGCTGCCGATAAAGTCGGCCATCAGGAGTCGAAAGTCCTCGGGCACCTCCTGGAACCCGATAATGTCAGGCTGGAGATAAGCCAGTACCCGGCCAATCGCCTGGACGTTGGACGAGTTCAAGGTCCAGCCCGAGGCGTTACTCCCCAGGATGTTGAAGGTCAGCATCGAAAGGCTGCCGACCGCCGAGCCATCCGAGTCGTCGGCATAGAAACGGACCATGTCGAAGCGAAGCGTGCCGCCGGTGCCGTAGCTGCTGCCGGAATCGCTGGGGACATAACCCGCGAGACCGGAGCCGGTGGCGGTGCTTTGGAACTCGGTGACAAAGCGAACAGCGAAATTCGGGTTATCCTCGACTCCCGGCACGCCGACGAAGCTGGCCGACTGGCCGTTGACCCAGGTTTCATTCGGCATGGTGATGACCTGGAAATCAATGAAGGCTGTGCCGTTGGTGGTGTATTGGAGTCGGGTGTACTTGCTGGCAGTGTTGCTGTTGCGCAGGTTCCAGCTCATCCGGATGTTGCGGCAGCCCATCGTGCCCACATTGAACCGGATGCCGTTCTGCCGGTTCTGAGTGCTTTGCGCCGGCCAAGTGGTGACGCGCCAATTGCTGTTGTCAGCATCGTGGCTGGGATCCGACGAGCCGTTTGGCTCGGTAAACGTCGCCGTCACCCCCCCGACCAGTGAAGCCGTTCCAGCGCCGATGATTGGGGCGGTGGCGCCTGTGGCGGGGTTACTGTCCGGCACACGGCTATTGAAGTTCCACAGCGCAATGGTGGCGGCCGGCGCAGTCAGGGGGAAGGCGATCAGTGCCACAGCGAGAAAGGGCAGGGCGTTCTTCATCAGGATAACGTAGTGGGAAGCGGGCGTCCGGCCTATTGAACGTTTGTTCTAAGAGGCTCCGAGTTAAGTGATCTGCTGGTTTCATCGGCCAAGCCTTACCTTGGCCGCACACCGGTTTTGGTTTGCGTATGGCTGGAGGATGGCTTGTCAGTGCGGTCAGGCTACGGTGTGGTTCCCATGGGGGCCGACCCCCATGGGAACCACACCGTAGCAGCACAGGTTAGACCCCGTAATCACAGGCCAAAGCCGCGGGGATCAGCGGGGACTCAAGAAGGCTGAAAGGCGGCATTACTGTCCCAAATTTGGACAGTATTGGGGTGGTGAAGGTCAGGAGGCCATCCGAGTCGTGCGGGTGCAACCACCCGTTGGAACTTATCGAAGATCCGTGATGAACCTGTAATTTAAGCATGTTCTTGCTGCAGCAGTGGCGGGAGGTTGAAGCGCGGAAACAACCTGGGGCGGGCCGGCCCGCCTTCGTGCGACACTGTTCCCTGCCGGAAATGAGTGTTGTTAGCGGGCCAGGCGGAAGAAGCGGGGGCTGGGCGCGTTGGTGGTCACTACAAGGTTATACCCGTTGGTGACGATGGGCGGCTGCGCGAGAAGCTCCCAATCACCGACGGCTAAATTGGTTCGGCTCTGAAGGTCAAACTGCCAACGGTTGGTGGGCCAGGAAAGGAGGAGTAGATCGCCCGCGCGGTGGAGGGCGAGGAGCGGCGGAATCACATCACCCGAGATCGTGACCATGTCTAGCCAAAGGGTGCCGGCGGTGCTGTAACTCCCGCTGGCCTGGGTTCCGAAATAGCGGTTGAGGCCCTGGCTGGTGGCGGTGCTTTCCCATTCGCTGACGAGGCGGATGCCGAAGTTCGGATTGTCGTTGGCGCCGGGGATATCGGCCAGGCTCAGGCCGGTGGGAAACCAGAGGGTTTCGGCCGGATTGGTGTAAACAAAGGAGGTGTTGCTGTAATTAAGGCCGTCCAGGGTGTATTGCACCCGCCAGTAGCGGCTGGCGGTGGCGCTGTTGTAGTGGTCCCACGACAGCGCGATGTTGCGGCAGCCGACGGTGCTGACGCGGAACTCGGCGCCGCTGGTCCTGTTTCCGGAGCCCGCCGAGGGGAATGGGGCCAGACGCCACGCCGAGTCGTCCCCGACGTTGGGATCATAGCTCTGCGCCGAGATGCTGCCGATTGTGGCGTTGGGGGTCCCCGCGGTAGCGATGACGCCGGATCCGGCGGCGGGATCAAGAGTGCCGGTGTCGGCGTTGCCATCCGGAGGGTCGCTGTTGAAATCCCACAGCGCGAGGATCTCCGGCCGCAGCACCTTGAGCATGAAAGACTCGCTGGGCGCGTAGTCGCCGTCGCTCACGACCACCGTGATCAGGCAGGCTCCGGCCTGATCCGGGGCAGGCGTCAACTGAAGGACCCGGTCGGCGCCCAACCCGCCCACCGAGATGCCCGAGGGCGGCAGGAGGGTGCCGTTGCTGGAGTAGGCGGTCACGGTGAGGTTGGTCGGGTTGGTTTCGGCATCATCAATCGCGAAGGGGATGGCAGCGGAGCTATTGGCCAGCATCGTGTGAGGGGCAAAGTCGTTGAGGATGGGGGCCAGGTTGGTCCAGGGCAGATTCGCCGGGGCGGTGGCAAAGCGCCAGGCCGGGCCGGTGGTGATCTGGCTGCCGTTGCTGACGGTAACATACCACTCGTAGGTGGCGCCCGGTGTCAGACCGGTCCAGAGGCAACTGGCCGTGCCGCCGGAAGGCACGGCGTTGGTAGCAATGGGGACAACTGCCACCGGCGCCGACTGCATGGGGTAGGAGAACTCGAACTGGCTGTCGGCATCGGTTTCGTATTGCCTGACCCAGGGTGAATAGCTGAAGACCCGCACGGAGTTGAAGGCCGGCGAGAAGCGCAGCAGCCGCAGGAACCCGTTGCCGCCGGCACCGCGGAACTGGTAATCCGAGACCAGGGTGCGGACGGTGTTGCCGGCGAACACGTCCTCGCGCGAACCTTCGCCATTCACATGGCCGCAGAGCATCAGGAACAGGTTGGTGTTGCCTTTGAGGGCGTCATAAATGGCGGCGCCCTGGGAGCCGAAATCGGAGGGGATGACCGGGCGGCCAATGTAATGGCTGACAACGATGGCGCGGCGGTCGGAATACGTTTCCAGGAGCGCATTGGCCCAGGTCAGCGGCCCGGCACTGGCGGACGGGTCGTACTCCAGATAGACCGCGATGAAATCCATCCCTCCGGCGGTGAAGAGGTCGAAGTGATTGTCGTTGTTGCCGCCGTAGTAGCCGCCGTAGTAGGACTTGCCGGCAAAGTGGCCTGTCCCGAAGAACTGGTTGTAGTAGGCGGTGCTGGCGCCGTCGGGGTCGCCATTTGGCTCCTGGTCGTGGTTGCCCACGGTCGTGCCGTAGGGAATGCCATCCGGGAGGCCCGTGGTGAGCGGGTTTTCGAGCCGATAGAGGGCGTTGGTGGCGTTTTGCCACTGGGAAAGGCTGTCGCCGGCGTCAACGATGTCGCCCAGGTGCGCCACGTAGGCGATGTCCCAGGCGAGGCGGTTGCTGACGATCCAATCGGCCTGGGCGCTGAACATGGCGGGCAGGCCGCGCCTGGCGGGAGCGCAGTAGTACTGCGAATCCGGCAGGACCGCGATGGTGAAGTCCGGGCCGGCGGGGACAACGCCGCCGTAGAAGGTGACCGTCAGGTCGCGGTTCTCAGGATCGCTCACATTGACCTGCAAGACGGGTGAGGTGGACACGTTTAACTCATTGCTGGCCGGCGAGTGCAGCGCCGGCTGGCCTGGCGGCGGCACATAAACGGGGTTGGGGCCGCCGAAGACCATGTCCGGAAGCTTCAGGCCCTGATAGAACGGATCACTGGCGGAGGCCAAGGTGAAATCCAGGGGGGTGCCGGAACCGCCGTTCAGTATAGCTCCAAACCAATCCGCGGCGGTGGAGCCGGTGGACTCGCCCTTGCGCCCCACGTACATGGCGCCCGAAGTGGTGGGCGGCGTCCCGGGCACGTCAAGCACGTTGGCGTATTGGCTGGTTCCGGAAGCCGCGCCTCCCACGCGCAGGGTGATGGCGCCGTACGACCGGTCGTCGGGCGACTGAGTTGCCGCGCCGTCAAGGATGCCCACCGAATCCACGAGGGACCAACCGGGAGGCAGCGGGTCGAGCCAGCCGTCGTCGTTCGCGTCCAGGTCCAGCGTCAGCGCGGGGGGGCTGCCGGTCCCGATATTGACCAGCAGGATGGTCGTGACGCGGTTCTCCCAATCAACCTGTGCGCCATCGCCGCTGTATCCGACGGTGCTGGCTCCGGCCAGGCCCCACCCCTGCCCGGCAGTGTTCTGAATCACGGTCGCCCCGGGCACCGTGGCGGTGTAAGCGCTGAAGTTCTGGCGGGCGAACAGGTAGCCGTTCGCGCCGATCGAGAAGGCCCCCAGATCAAAGAACTGGTTGATGTCGCCCATTCCCTCGGCGACCTGCCCTTCGAGGCTCAAGAGGTAATAGCCCGCCAGCGACAGGCCGGGCGCGCCGCGCAGCTCGAAGTGCTCGTTGCCAAAGCTCGCTCCGCTGTCGGAACCATTCGGGTTGGTCAGCACCTCGTTGATCCAGACCGGCTGCGCCCCGGCGATGCCGGTAGAGAGGGGTGCAACCGCGAGGAGGATGAGCGCGACAAACACAAACCCGCGGCTGGACAATTGGATACTGGGTCTCATTCCCGGCGCAAAACTAAAGCCGCAGAGCAGGCGATCCCCACCCTGCGGCAAAACAGCATATGCTCGGCGTGTTTTTGCGGGTCAGCGCTTGGCTTTGGCGCTGCGATCGGTGTCTTGCGAAAAGTCCCAGACGTCCAGCCATTTGACCCGCTTGACGAACTCGGCATGGCCGTCGCAGAAATTCATGATGCCGCCTTCTTTGCCGTGGTTGTCCTCCGGATCGGGGAAGTTGCTGTTCATGGGGGTGGCAAACACCACAGGAGAAGCCGTGCCGCGGTCGGCATCCGCCATGAGAAACACCGAAGACGGAGACTGCTTGGCCCCCTGCCATTGGGGTGCATTCTTGTTGATGTGGCTGGTCACAAGCTGCTCGGTCTTCTTGAGGCCGGTGACGCCGGAGCCGGTGAGGCAACCCATCACCTCGTAGCCCAATCCGCGCGAATCCGGCGGATCGTAGGGAGCCAGCTTCACCAGGTCTACCAACACCCGCTCGGTCTGGTTGGGCGGGGGCTTGAACTGCCACGAGTCCACCGCGTCCACTACCACCCGGTGGCGGGTGCTGGGACAGTTGAACACCTTGGTGGCCGGGACAAACGTGGGGTAGAGGAAGCTCAGGTCGTCGTCCGTCGTCGAGCGGTCCGCGCCGGGAGCAATCTTCGGTTTCTCGAGCGGGTGCCAGCTTGGCGCGGTGTAATGTCCGCGGTACTCGTTGGCGTACATGACACAGCCCAGCCCCAGTTGCTTCAGATTGTTCAGACAACTGACCCGATGGGCTTTGGACTTGGCTCGCGCCAGGGCCGGCAGGAGCAACGCGGCCAGGATCGCGATGATGGCGATGACCACCAGCAGTTCAATCAAGGTAAACGCCCCTGCTCGTGCGCAAGGGGCCGTCCTGGCAGGGACCCCTCGTTGTGGCCTGACTCGTCGCTTCATAAACGGTTCCGCTAATTCGACATCTCGGGCATCTCCCGGTGTCCCTAGGGTTTGGCCAGTACGTAGTAGAAGGCGCCTCCGGCGGGCGCCGCTGTGTCCGTGTAGTCAGTCGTTGTCACCGTTGCGATCGGCGCGTAGCCAGCCTTGTTCGCCACGTTCGTGCTCCGATACACGACATATTTGAGGTTGAAGCTGGCGGGGCCGGCCAGGGACCACTCCAGCTTCGGTCCCGAGCCCGTCTGGGTGACGTTGGTAATCGAGAAATTGGAGAGCGCGAACGGCGCAGGCGCCTCCGAGTGGAAAATGATCAGCCGCCCGCCGCCGCCGGCGATGCTGGTGTCGGACACGACCATGAAGCCGCCGTTGGTGGAGAACACCATGCCCGGATCATGGAAGTTCATCTGGCGAAACGCCTGCGACGGGTCCTTTAGCGGAAAACTCAGTTCCTTAATGTCGTCGGTGGGGGTCAAACTCGTGTCCACCGACCAGACCTCGTCCAAACCGTCGTCAGCGACCCACACCCTGCCCGTGTTGGGATCCACTGCCAGGGCTTGGCCCGTCGTCATGGTAAAGCCGCGTCCGAAGATTGCCCGAGGGGCGTCAATTCCGTTAACGATGGTGATGTAACCGTCCGTAGTCAACGTGACCAGCCCGCCAGACTGTGGCAGTGATCCAATCGCGTCCAGATTGGCATAGCCGAGGGAGGAATCCGACGGGCTCACCAGGAAGGTGTTATTGGTCTGGTCCAACTCAGTCGTCGCCGGGTCCAGCAGGTTCAGCGCGTTGTTGGCATCACCGTCGCTGCCGCGATCGGCGATCACGAGCCAGCCGGGCTGTCCCGGGGAACCGGCCCAGTTGGCCGGAGCGAAAGCCAGGTCAATCGGATCATCATCTGCTGTGGTGCCGCCAAATTCGGCGATAACCCTCTCGGGCGTGTTGGCGGACCAGGGCGCCTTGAGGCGCATGAGCTCCCCGTCGTAGGGATGCACCCACCAAAGGGTGCCGTCGTCCTGCACAACCATGCCGGAGGGGCGATCCAGGCCGGTGACGATCGGCGTGGAATCCACCCACCAGTTGCCGCTGGCCACTTTGTAGGCCCGGTAAATCCCGCCCCCCGCAATCTCCACGTTGAAGAGGATGGTGGTGTTATCGCGCGGGTCCACGGCGACATCTCCGACGGGGCCGCCAATGGTCAGGATCGTGTTGGTGGTGAACCGGGTGCCGTTGATGGTCGGGGTGTAGGGCAGTTCGCCCAGCGGGGCGGGGCCGGGGTTCTCGCCGCCATGCACAAAGTCAACCAGTGGCATGCCAGTGTAGGAAGCATCGCTTGAGGTGAGAGAGTAAAAGGCCAGTGGGGACGCGGCCGCCCCTTCGATGACGGTGCCGACCCAGTCAGTGGAGTTGGTGCCGGTGGATGTCCCCTTGCGGGCGATATGGAAGGTGCCGCCGGAGGTGGGATACGCGGGGGGGGGCACATCAATAACGTTGCCGTAAGCGGACCCGCCGTAATAGGTGCCGTCCATCCCAGTCCCATAATAGGGCGCGCGAAAATTTATCGCCCCGTAGAGCAGATCGGTAGAGGTCGCTGTTGTGCCATCCGAGGTTCCAACCGAATCAGCCACGGTCCAGCCGGCGGGCAGTTCCAGAATGCCATTATTGTCCGTGTCGAGGTCGAGTGTCAGCGTGGGTGGGCTGCCACTGCCAATATGGACCAGCAAGTAGGTGACCGGGCCATTCTCCAAAGCAGTAGTATCGCCATCTCCCCTGTGCCCCACGGTGCTGCCCGCCGCTGTCCCCCAGGCTGTGCCGCCTGTATTCTGGATTACCGTGGTCTGCGGATCGTTTACCACAAACGGGCTGGAGGCCTGCTTCGCAAACAGGTATCCGTTCGCTCCAAGCGAAAAGGCTCCCAGATCGAAGAACTGGTTGATGTCGCCCCAGTCGGCCGGTGCAGTTCCACCATTGCCATCCACACCAATGAGGTAATAGCCCGTCAGCGCCATGTTCGGCGGGCCGCGCAATTCGAAGTGTTCGTTGCCCGTGTCGCTACCGGGGCCGTTGGGGAGCACTTCGTTGATATAGACCGGGCCGGCGGCGTTGGCCGCGCCGGCGAGAACCGCCAGAATGGCGAGGGAGGTGAGGGTTCTTTTCATATCCTTATGGTTGGCTCGTGACTGGTTGCGTTGTGATCCGGCACTGTCGGTTTGTCGGCTGCTACTGGTACCACACCTTGGATTGTGCTCCAAAGTGCCAGCTCCGGTCCATAGAACGTTTGTTCTATAGACTCCGGGTGACGTGCGCGCGTATTCTCGCCCCCATAGAGACTAAGATTAAGACTTTGCACCTATGAAAACCCGACTAAATCGTTTCATCAAGAGTGTGACGGCTGGGGCTGTCGTTGCGGCATTTGCGGTCAGCGCGCAGGGCAAACTCCTGGTCACGGAGTTCATGGCCAATCCGAGCGGAACGGATGCTGACCGGGAGTGGATCGAGATCTTCAACCTAAGTGAGTCCGCCCTCAGTCTGGACGGTTACAAGGTCGGAGACGAGGAGACCAAGCCGGGTGATGAGGGCATGTACAGTTTTCCCGCCGGGACCACGATCGCTCCGTTTCAAACTTATGTCATCGCCGTTAAGGCCACCGGATTCTACGCCCTTTATGGCAAGAATCCAGATTTCGAGACCTCGTTGGACACGGACTCGGCCGTACCGAACATGACTCAATACACCGCCTGGGGCACAGGTCTTATAGCCCTCAATAATACCGGCGACCACGCCTTGATCGTGGATCCGTTTGACAACATCGTGGATGGCGCCAATCACGGCGATGTGACCAAGTTCTTTACGGGCGCCCCCACGCTTGCCGATAACCAATCCTACGAACGTATTAGCCCCGTGGATACGGACACAGCGGCCGACTGGGTAGTGCGGACCACCGGTAACGCCACGCCCGGGTTTACTTCCATTCCGGAGCCCAGCGCCCTGGCGCTTGGGTTGCTCGCGGCATCACTGCTCGTGATTCGCCGCCGCGTCTGAGCGAGCGCGGTTTTCGGGGACAGCGACCCGCGCATTCCTCTCAAGGACGCCCGTTCCGAGCCCATAGCCCAGCAGGGGAACCACCCCAGTTGGGCGGCAGTGGGGGGGCGCAAGCAGGGGGCATCCACCAAGCCCCGTCGTGGCCGACCCTGACCCGGGCATGGTGAACCGTGCCCAAAGCGTGTTTCTGCGAAAACGGCCCTTCCCACCTCCCCGGCGGCTTTGCCGGTTGCCCCATGCAAGCCCGCTCCGGAGGGCCTAAGTGATGTATCCCCAGCACGTTTTGACGATGACGGCGTTGGCGGGTGGTTGGCTGGGCTGCGGCTTGGTGGTGGCTTGCCGGTGGCTAGGAGCTGGCTTGGCGGTGGCTTGGCGGTCCCATGTGGGTCGACCCACATGGGACCGCCAAGCCACCGCCACCGCACCGCCACGCCAGCGGCGAGCCAGTGGTGCCGTGGCGGGTGGGGGTGGGGCCGCCTCGCCGAGGCGGCCGAACGGTGGCGCTTTCGGCGAAAGCGCCCAGACTGAGGGATTACCTTGGGCGCATCTCACTTTGTTGCAATGGGAGGGTTGGAGCGCCGACATTCTTGTCGGCCCTCTGGTCAACCCTTGGCCGGGCCGACAGGAATGTCGGCGCTCCTGCAATAAAGTGGGATGCGCCCGATTACCTTGCTCATAACCCGGGGCCGTTGACCGCAGCCGGGGTCGCGGGTACCCTGAACGCTTTGACGTATGAAGTCCGCTCTTTTCCTGTGCTTCCTTGCTCTGGGCTGTTCCGGCGCCTCAAATCCGCCCGCGTATTTGGCCGCGGATGCGTTTTGCGCGCCGGGGCCCGGATCGGTGGAAATTGGGGGTTGGATTGGCGACAAACTGGAAGCGTGCCAGCGCCGACGCATCTGGACCCCGGACTCGGGCAAGGTGGTAACACAATTGCTCGACCACAAGGACAGCGGCGGATGGGGGAACTGGCGCGGGGAGTACTGGGGCAAGTGGCAAACTGCGGCTAAACTGGCCTGCGACTGGCAGCCCTTCCCCGAGCGGCTGGCGCAGGTGAAGGGGGCCGCCGCCGAAGTCCTGAAGGGTCAGGCGCCGGACGGTTACCTGGGACCACATAACCCTGAGCACCGTCTGGAGGCCTGGGATATCTGGTGCCGGAAGTATGTCCTGCTCGGCCTTTTGGCCACTTATGACCTCACCGGTGACAGACTGTTCCTCGAAGCCGCCGGTCGGAACCTGGATAACCTGCTGGCGGAGCTAAGCAAGAAACAGCTCAAGCTGGTAGACACCGGGCACCCCAATTTGCTGGGCACAGCGAACAGCTCGATTCTCGAGCCGGTGGCGCTGCTCTACCAACGCACGGGTGACCAGCGATACCTTGCTTTCGCCGAGTCCATTCTGAAGGAGTGGGAACAGCCGTCCAAGTTGTCGCCAACGGGATTGCGATTGATTGAGACTGCGCTGGCAGGAAAACCGCCGTTCCAGAATCACGCCTATGCCATCATGTCCTGTTTCGAGGGGGTGTGCGAGCTGTACCGTGCCACCGGAGAGCAACGCTATTTGCAGGCGGCGGTACGATTCGGTCAGAGCGTTCGCGAGCATGAGCGCATAATTGACGGCTCGGTGAGCAATCAGGAGTTGTTCTGCAACGGAGCCCGAAACCAGACGGAACTTCTCGAACAACCCCAGGAAACCTGCGCCACGGCAACCTGGATGAAGCTCTGCACCCACCTGTTGCGCCTTACAGGGGACCCCGTGTGGGCGGATGAACTGGAGGTCTCTTTGTATAACGCCATGATCGGGGCTATGACGCCGAGTGGAGAGTGGTTCACCTATCACCAGCCGCTGGCGGGCGAGCGCGTGCCCAGCCACGTTCAGCAGCAGGACGTCGAACTGAGTTGCTGTGTGATGAGTGGTCCGCGAGGATTGATGACGGTTCCACAGTGGGCGGCGATGACTTCGAAAGAAGGCCCTGTAATTAACCTCTTCGCCCCTGGCACCGCTGAGTTTGTTATCAGGGATGATGTTAGGGTTTCAATCCTCCAGGAGACCGAATACCCCCTGAACAGCCAAGTGAAGTTCAGGGTCTCGCCCAACCGCAAGACACGGTTCACTTTCTGCATCCGCATTCCGGCCTGGAGCGCCAAAACCACTCTAAGCGTGAACGCCCAACCCGTGCCCTGTGTGCCGGGAGCCTATGCAAAACTCGACCGCGAATGGAGTCCCGGAGACCAGGTGCTCCTCGCGGTGGACTTGCGTGGCCGGGCGGTGCCGGCGCCCAGCGGCGCTCCGCATCTGGCAATCATGCGAGGCCCCGTGCTGTTGGCCATGGACAACCGCCTGGTGCCCGCGCTGGAAGCGCCTGTGAGGTTGAAAGTGACAAATGGACGCGTGGAGCTGACGCCGCGGACGGCCAGACCGGATTGGGCCTGGATGACCTTTGACACCTCCTTCGAAGTGCGGCCGTTCCATTTCCATGGTCATTACACCACGAACCTGACCTTGTGCGATTTCGCCTCCGCCGGAAACGCTTGGAGCGAAACCAACCTCTTCCGGACATGGCTGCCTCAGCCGCTGTGGCTGAGCCATGCCTTTCCTTCCAACACCTGGAAGATGCTCGAGCCGGGCAACGCGCGGCCCGAACGGCCCAAGAGCCCGCAGCTCAAGTAGTCGCCTCGATTTACGCAACCGGGATAAGTTGTGTAACTGCCGATACAGGTGGGCCGACGCTACCCCCACCTTGCGGTGGAGCGGGGCCGAGACTCAGCCACCGGTTGCCCATTGCGTCTGTCCCTGGCTGGCTGCGTTACTCGGTGCGCACGCGGTAGTAGGCCGGGCTCCAAGGCGGGGTTTCGGTGTGCTGGACCCGTCCGTCGTCCTCGGCAGGTTTGGTCACGACATCTTCCCAGGCGTTCAAATCCGGGGAGCGCTGGATGACGTACCGGTACTCGGGGATGCCCCAGAAGGTGAGGGCCATGCTGCCGGCCGTGGTGTTGGCGATCGTAACGGTGCCGGTGGCGTAGGGGAGCACGTTGATCGTGACGGTCCGGGTGCGGGTTCCGCCGCGATTGTCGGTGACGGTATAATTGAAGGCGTCATTGTTGTTGTTGGCCGGCGTGTAGAAGAGGTAAGTGGCGCTGCTTGAAATTCCGGCTCCCTGAGAACCTCCCGTGAAGCCCTGCAAAGTGACAGCGTCGTTGTCAACCGCATCGGTGGCCGGAAACAAATCGCGCAGGCGTATCTTGACCGAAATGCCCTTGGTGCGATAGACGGTCTTGTCACTGGCGCTGGGCACGTGGTGCACTCT
>DAOTCE010000058.1 GCA_035452965.1 Candidatus Paceibacterota bacterium
TAACGTGAAGCGGACGCAAGTACACGGTGTCCAAAAAATGGGGGGAAGGGATCAGGAACCTCGCGATGTCTGATGTCCCCCCTCCCTACCAGGCCCCCGAGTCCTGATTGCACAGGATGGCGCGAGGGCGAGCGGGTAACAAGGCCTGCATCGTAACTCAGGCCCCGGCTTTGTAGGGAGCGGGGGAGCAGGCAGGGCTCGTTTCCTCTTGTGCCGTGACCGGCTGAGGGGCTGTGCGCGGGCGCGCTGGATGGTGCCCTGACGGCTCAGGGGTGTGGAGAGGCCTGATCGGGAGCTTCCCCCCCCCCCCCTGCCCTGCCTGCTCCCCTGCTCCCCACAAAGCTGGGCACTCCTGACGAGGAAGGCGATGGGGACAGAGAGTGACTTACCGGCCCTACTGCTTCTGCAACCGATAGAGCCGGTTGGGGCGGGTGCTGCCTGAAGGATCAGTGAAAGTAAACGATCCGCCCGAATCGATAGTCGTGGTGCCGATAGCTGTCCAGGTGTTGAGATCTTGTGAACTCAGGATGCTATATGTCTGTCCCTTCTGACCTGTTCCGCTCAAGATCACCGGGCCGCCAGCCGAAGTCTGGACCTGGAGCTCTGCTGGAAGAGCGACCGGGATATCCTCTAGGCGATAAATACGGCTTTTCTGGCAGTTGCCGACCGGATCAGTGAACTCACCCAACCCGTTCGCGCCGAGCGTCATGGTGCCGATAATCGCCCATGTCCTGAGGTCTTGCGAGCACACTACCTTATAACTCTGGCCAGGTTGGCCTGTGGCTGTCAAAGTCACTGAGCCGCCGGGCACCGCGTGAACTTGCAGTTTGGGAGGCATGGCCAAAATACTGATCGTCCCCAGTGTGGTGTTCGCTTCACGACCCCGAATAATCAGTTGGTGCGCCCCCGCCGAAAGGGCAAATACTTTTGGGGCGTACTGCGACGAGGCAGGAGCGCCATTGCCATTGCCTCTCCAGGATACGGTCTGCTTCGTCAGCGATGTGCTGACTGGGATGTCCCAGATCATCAAGGGATCGGTCGGCTCTGCGTCAATGTTGACGTAGAACGAGTTTTGACCGTCGTTGGGCGCGCGGACGAGTGCCGAAACAAGGTAATTTCCGGCATGGACGATGTTGAAGTTGTAGGCGGCCCGACCACCGTTGTTAACCCCCGTCAGTGCCAATTGGGACAAAGTTCCATTGCTGGCAATGAAGGGGGCGCTGAACGTGCCGGAGTCCGCGGCAAAGGTCGTCCCCGACGGCGGCTGCGCAGCGGCGACGGACACGTTTGCGGCGGCAGAGCTGACCATGCTGCCGGAGCCATAAATGACCTTCGCGCTCACGCCGTAACTACCCGCGCTCACATTATTCCAGGAATAGCTGTATGGCGGCACGCCATCTGACCCGAGCAGCTTCGTGCCGTTATAAAACTGAACCTGTGTGATCAAGCAACCGTTGGAGACAACACTGGCGGTTAACGGAATGGTGGCCGGCGGGCTATAAACTGCGCCATGGGCTGGCGATGTCAGCGCAATAGACGGTTGCGGCACATGGGTAACCGTCACACTAACCGGAGCGGAGGCGACCGTGCTGCCGGAACTATAGACAGCTAGCGCCGTCAGGCTGTAGCTGCCGGGGCCGACATCAACCCAACTGAAGGTGTAGGGCGCCGAGGAGCGCGCTCCGAGCATCTTCGTGCCACTGGAACCTTGTACATAGAACTGCACGCTAGTGATGCTGGCGCCGTTTGGGTTAACACTGGCAGCAACGTTGATGGTTGCTGGCGCCAGGAACCCCGCGCCGTTGGCTGGTGAAGTCAGCCAGATGGAGGGAGGCGCACTCGGCCCCGGGATAGTGCAGTTGACCTCGCTGGAGTAATCGCTCTCCAGCCCGTTGGTGCTGAAAGCTGTAACGGCGAAGTAGTAGGTCGCGCCCTGGACGAGATTTGAGGCTGTCACAGTGAGAGCCTTTCCCGCTGGAATGACATTGGTATAGTTCCGGCTGGCGGGCCCCAAATAGAGGCGGTACCCTGCTATACCCGTGCTCGGGCTGGGGTCCCAGGCAAGGGTAACGGCGCTCCCCCCATGGGAGGATGAGGCGAGCGTAGCCCCAATCAGAACTGTGCCGAAGCTTCGAAACAGACTGCGAAGGCAGGCCAGCCGACGGGAAGAATCGCCCGATCGGTCGAGTTGGAACAGATCGCGGATCCGGCGCTGGTGACGCGGGTTCATTCAGCGGGCTGGAGCCAACTTGCCGGGCTCACGCGTTACTGCCCATACCACTCTCGGAAGTGAACACAGGTTCATGGCGCCAATTTGCCCCAAAAGCACGTTGGCGCTACAAGGAAGGTCCTTGCAGAACCTTAGGAAAGACCCTTGGTACGAACCAAGTGCCCCCAGGAGCCGCGATGGTCAGGATTCTTGCGACGCCAGCCCTGTCTTGAGGGCGAAGCGGACCAACCCGGGGATGTCGAAGATATTGAGGCGCTGCATCAACTTGGCGCGGTGGTATTCCACAGTCTTGGGGCTGACTTTCAGGGTGAGCGCGATTGCCTTGGTGGTTTGGCCCTCGGCGATGAGTTGGAGAATCTCGCGCTGGCGGGCCGACAACTGCTCGACCGGGCTGCGAGCGTGAGCGATTTGGTGCAAGGGAAGTTGGTTTCGCAGGCGCGTTTCGATTTCCCGGCTAAGATAGATTTCTCCGCCGGCCACCCGTTGCACGGCTACCTTCAATTCCGCTATAACCGCTTTCTTGAGAACGTAACCGCGAGCGCCCACCTTTAACGCGCGCCAGACATACTGGTCATCATCGTGCCGCGAGAGAATGATTACGTGCGATTGCGGACAAGCCTTGACAATGCGTTCAGTCGCCTCCAAACCGTTAAGGCCGGGCATGGAGATATCCATCAAGATCAGGTTGGGGTGGGCCGACTTGGCCAGGTCTATGGCCTCACGACCGTCATTGGCCTCGCCGACCAATTCAACGCCGGGGAGTTCCCTAAGTGCCTGGCTAATGCCGCCGCGAACGATCGGATGATCATCTGCCAGGACAACACGAATCGGCTTTGGCGACTTCGGTTTCATATCAAGCCTCCGTCGTCCGCCATCTCAGCGGGAACCAAGCATGTATCTCAGAGCCTTGGCCGGGTGCGGACTTGCATTCAAAGCCGCCGTCAGTGAGCGTGGCGCGTTCTTCCATGCTCAATAGGCCCAGGCTGGCGCCCAGCACCGCCCGTTCCCGGACCGCGGCGGCATCGAATCCGATACCGTCATCACGCACGAACAGATGCAGAAAGCCGTTTTGTCTTTGCAGTTCCACCTTTACGCTGTGAGCTCGTGCGTGCCGCGACACGTTAGTAAGAGCTTCCTGGGCGATGCGGAAGCAGGCGGTTTCTACGACCGGGTCGAGACGCTGGTCTAGAGTGTCGGCCTGAAATTCGACCTGAAGCCCGGCCGCTGCAGCCTGACGGTTGATATACCACCGCAGCGCCGGCTCCAGCCCCAAATCGTCCAGCATGGACGGTCGTAGATTCAGGGACAAATCGCGCACTTGTCCGAGCACGCGCTCGACAGCTTGAAGACTTTCCTTCAGACGCACCCTAAGTGAAGTCCCTCGTGACGATTGCACCACGGCCTGAAGATTCATCTCCGCCACTGTAAGTGTCTGCCCCACCTCATCGTGGAGTTCTCGCGCAATGTGCCGTCGTTCCGTCTCCTGGGACTCAACCAGGCGACGCGACAGGAGTTGCAGCTTCTCATTGGATTCCAGAAGCCTGGCTTCGGAGCGCTTCCGGTCGCTGATGTCCTGGTAACAACTGACAACGCCGATGATCAAACCCTCCGAGTCGCGTAGCGGAACCACATTCGCCAGGACCGGAACGCGTGTCCCATCGGGGCGCCCAATGATCAACTCTCGGTTCCGCAAAGGAGTGCCCGTGCGCAGCACTTCGGCTGCCGGCGATTCGGCATGGGGCATTGGCATACCGTCCGGGTAGAAGAGCAATTGTGCGCCGCAGTAGCGGTGGTTTGGGGCCTGGTCGCCCGGATCGTAGCCCCACATCTCGACGGCTGTGTGATTGTAGAGTTGGAGACTGCCGAATTGATCGCAGACACACACGGCGGCAGGCAGCAGGGGCAGTTCGCGGATCATGTGATCCCGGGTCTGTAACGTCTCTTCGGTGAGTCGCTGTTGGCGGTCGCGCTCTTGAATGGCTTGTGCCATTTGGTCGAAGGTGCAAGCGAGCTGGCCCAGCTCATCCTTGCCGTGCCGGAGACCTGTGCGGGCGCTGAGCACGCCGCTGGCCAACCGATCGCTGGCTCGGACCAACGCCTTCACGGGCCGAATGACCAGGAACGTGCTCCCCGCCCATCCGAGCGTGAACGCAAAGCCGGCGGCAACGCCAATCCAGCTTAGACTCTGAATCAGCGCACGGTTTGGTCCAGCAAAGAGGACATGTTTCGGAATGCTCAAAATGGTGCCCACCACTTCCGGCACCAGTTGACTGTCCCTGCACGCAAATGCAAAGAAAGCGGGAGCGCCGCTGGTGTCCTTGGCCTCCACGATACCATCCTTTTGACTGAAGACTGTCTTTACCAATGCGGGATTCGGGAAACGGTGGCCGCTCGAAAGCCTTGACGCGGGATAACGCACGAGTATTGTGCCGTCGCGGTCAATCTCCGTCCAAGTCGCCCTGGGCCGAATTCGCGCCGAGAGTTCTGATCTGGCGCGTCCCAGCCACTCCAGCTTGACAGTAGCAACCACCATAGCTTGGACGCGCCTGGATTCGTCGAAGACTGGATAGCCAAAAGAGACGGCCGGCTTGCCGCTTCCGGCATCAACTGCGTAATCGCCGATCGCAAATCGTCCGCCACCTGCGAGCACCCGCCGGAACAACCTGCGATTTGCCTCATCACCGGGTTCGATATACGTGCGGGCGCTGGCCAGCACATCATTGTTGCTGTTAATCACCCCCAGGTTGGCGTAGCTTGGGTAGCTTGCGAACACGTCGTTCAACGCCGACTTGCAGGCCTCGCGGTTGCCCGAGCGCACCGCGGACATCTTCGAGACCCTAACCAGCAATTCCCGGCTCTGTTTGAGCAAGGCCTGCTCTGCCTGGTGGGCGAGCGGGACCATCTCATGGGCCTGCTCTTTCCACACAGACTTAACGCGTCGCCTTTCTTTAGCCGCGGAATGCAGCGCCACACCAACTAGTGGCGCGCACACCAGCAGAACTAGCAGTAACAGGCGAAAGCGCAGGCCAAAGATGATCCTGCTTATAGCATTCATCGCCTTTCGCACAGTGTAATGTAGCACGGACCAGCGGCTTGCAAAGCGCGCTCTGCTGGAATGCTACCGCCGCCCAAGGCCGGATTCAGTCGTCGGTCCCCGAGTAAGGTTTCCGCTTGCGCCGGGTGTGGGCCTGTCGCATGGTGCCCAGGAGAGAATGAAGATTTTACTTTCGCCACAGAGCTTGCTCGAATCGGTCTGCGCAATCAGCTTGGTTCTGGGCACCCTGAACTTGTATGCCTCGGAACCGGTTATGCCCGCATTGAACCTCCTGGCCAGCCAACGACCTCTTGTCATTGCCCATCGCGGGTATTCCGACTTTGCGCCGGAAAATACGCTGCCGGCCTTCAAGCTCGCCGTGGGGGCCGGGGCTGATCTCGTTGAGCTGGACTATCATTGCACCGAGGATGGCAAGCTGGTGGTCATCCACGATCACGTGCTGGATCGCACTACGGACGCCACGAACCGGTGGTCGCAGAGGAAGATCAAGGTGGAGACGAAGACCGCGGCGGAAATTCAGAGCCTCGATGCGGGCAGTTGGTTCGATGCAAAGTATGCCGGCACACGCATCTTGATGTTGGCGGAGGCGCTGGACGTGATTCAAGCCGGCGGGGTGACTTTGGTTGAGCGAAAGACTGGTGCTCCGGCCGATTGCATCAAACTGCTGCGGGAAAAGGACCTAATCAACCGGGTGATAGTTCAGTCGTTTGATTGGGAGTACCTGCGCGGCTTTCATGACCAGGAGCCGGCCCAAGTGCTCGGGGCACTTGGGCCTCCGGAACGATTCGCTGACGGGAAGAAGCCAGCCGGCGTTGCCAAAGAGCTTAGCGTTATTTGGCTGGACGAACTTGGCAAGACCGGGGCGAAAGTTGTGGTTTGGAACCGCCAGGTTTCCAAGGAGGCTGTGCGCGCCGCCCACCGGCGGGGACTTAAGGTTTGGGTCTACACCATCAATGAACTGGAACTTGCCAACGACCTGCTCGATATGGGCGTGGACGGCCTCATCACGAACAACACGTCCTTGATGTGGAAGGCGCTCGCGCTGCGCGCGAGTTAACGGTCCCGACTACTCTTTCTTTGCCGCCTTCACCTCGAGGTGGAGGTCGCGCAACTGGCGCGCCGACACGGGCGCAGGCGACTCGGTCATAAGGCAGGTTCCCTTGGCAGTTTTTGGGAACGCAATCACGTCCCGGATGCTGGTCGTGCCGCAGAGAATCGCGCATAGCCGGTCAAAGCCAAGGGCAATGCCACCATGCGGCGGGGCGCCGTACCGGAAGGCGTCCAGCATGTAACCGAACCGCAACCTGGTTTCCTCCGGGGGAATTTGCAGCACCTCTTCAAACACGGTCTTCTGCACGTCCGGCTGGTGGATACGAATTGAACCGCCACCCAATTCCACACCGTTCACGACCATGTCGTAGTGCTGGCCGCGCACCTTCTTCGGATCCGTTCTGAGCATCGGAATATCCTCGGCAACCGGCGCGGTGAACGGGTGATGGCTGGAATACCAGCGGTTCTGTTCCTTGTCGAAACTCAGCAGCGGGAAATCCACCACCCAGAGGAAGTCAAATTGATCGGCCGGGATGGTGAGTGTCCCCTGCCCTTTCAAGACCTCCGCACAATAGAGGCGAATCTTGCCCAGGATCTCGCACGCGGTAAGCCATTGGTCAGCGGCGAACAGGATTAAGTCCCCCTCCTCGACGCCCAGCTTGCCGCTCAGCGCCGCCTTCTCCGCATCGCTGAAGAACCGCACGATGGGCGACTTCCACTCGCCGCCTTCGACCTTGATGTAGGCCAGGCCCTTGGCGCCGAAGCTCTTGGCGTATTCGGTCATGGTATCCATTTGGCCCTGCGTGACAGACGCCAGGCCTTTGGCGTTGATGGCTTTGACAACGCCCTGGTTGGCCACCGCGCCGCTGAAAATCTTGAACTTGCTGCCCCGGAACTCCTCAGTGAAATCCACCAGCTCCATGCCGAAGCGTGTATCGGGCTTGTCACTTCCGTAGCGATTGATGGCTTCCTGGAAGGTGAGCCGCTTGAATGGCGTCGGCACGTCAATGTTCAAGGTGCTCTTCCAAATTCGCTTCAGCAGCCCCTCGATCAAGGCATAGATATCCTCGCGCTCGATGAATGACATCTCGATGTCAATCTGGCTGAATTCGAGCTGACGGTCGGCGCGCTGATCCTCGTCGCGGAAACAGCGGGCGATCTGGTAGTAGCGCTCGATACCGCCAACCATGAGGATCTGCTTGAACTGTTGCGGCGATTGTGGCAACGCGTAAAACGTCCCCGGCTCGCGCCGGTTCGGCACCAGAAACTCCCGCGCCCCCTCGGGCGTGCTCTTGAAAAGGACCGGCGTATCGACCTCCAGGAAGCCCTGCTCATCCATGTAGAGCCGCGTGGCGGTGGCCGCCTTGCCGCGGAGGCGGAGGTTTCGGGTCATCTCCGGTCGGCGTAAATCGAGGTAACGGTGCTTCAGACGCATTTCCTCGTTCACCTTGCTGGCGACTTCCGGGTCATCCACCGGGAAGGGCAGCACTTCGGCGAAGTTCAGGAGATCCAGCGCATTGGCCATGACCTCGACTTCCCCCGTCGGGATCTTTGGATTATTCGTGCCGGCAGGACGCGCGCGCACTTTGCCGGTAATGCGGACCACGCATTCGCTGCGCAGCGACGCGGCCTGCTCGAACAGGTCCTTGGGCAGGTCGCATGGGTCGAACACGGTCTGGGTGCGTCCCTCGCGGTCGCGGACGTCAATGAAGATCAGCCCGCCAAGGTCACGCCGGGAATGAACCCAGCCGTCAAGGACCACGGTTCGGCCAATATGCGCCGGGCGCAGCTCGTTGCAATGATGCGTTCGTTTCATGTTTCAGCAGAACGTGGGAGGCGGGAAGCAAAACCCCGTGCCCGACAACCCGAGTTCAAAAGCGAGAGCAGATGTTGCCGAGGAACGGCACGATTTCAACTGCAAAACGAGCACTGATTTGCTTTTGCGCGCCGCGCGGACTCAGCGCTGCGCGGGTGAGTCCCGGCTGCTTCGGGCGCGGCGCTCGCTCCGCAATATGGCTTTGAAGAATTTGTAGCCTGAAAAACAGTCGCGAGTTGCTGCATGTTTTTTCGGAAGACCCGAATTACCAGGCATCATTGCTGAACTGCACGATGAATTATGCCCGGAGACACAATCGGCGGCTTCGCCTGGCCCGCACTGCTGTTATGCTGGCCGCCGTCACTTGCCTGGGGTTGAGTCCCATCTGGTTCCGTGGAAGAGAGCATCCCCGGGACACCCGCGAAGCAGCTGTTCATACCCGGACGAAAACGATGGAGTTCATACCGGGAACGGATATCAGGCTGCTCACCGATGAAGAACTGCTGAGCTTGTGCTCCGGACGACCAGTGGCCTGGATCGGGCAAGGAGATCAGCGGAGCTTCATTGTGCTGGACGCCTTCCGCGCTTCCAAGTAGTCGGCATCTCGTCGCTGCGGCAACAGGATCACTCCGTATACGCAAGCAGCTTTGCCGAAAATCGGACGGTCGCCGCCGGATTCTGTATGGTGATTCCCAGCGTATGCTCTCCCGGGGTCAAAGCAGCCACCTCGCCGTCGGTGAGTTCGAGAAACGTGACGACCTCCCCGTGGCGTGGTTGAATGCCTGCCCGGGCGCGCCGGTGAAATTTGCCGTCCAGCCAGGTGACACAGTTGATTTCCGAACGGAACAACTCCGCGTGGCCGTTCAACCTCTCACGGCGAGGCGGTTCGGACGCCTCTTTATGAAGGGCGCGTATTTCCAAGACCGCGCGCCGCGGCGAAGATTTTATCGTAAATTTTTGGACCAGCCCCAGCGCCATGCCCGCGTCGTTGGCGGCCAGGCTGGGGCCTGACCAGGGCAGACGGATCGTCCGGGTCTTGCTCGCTTCGAAGTTCGGCTGCGCCCAGGGCGCGGAACGCACCGGGTCTGCCGCGGGTCCGGCTACCCGCGAAATTGCCATGGCTTGCCAGGTTCCCTCTCCCGCGAGTTCGGTGTAGCGGGCGGGACTGGCCAGCAGACGGTGGATCTCCCTAAACTTTGCGGGCGGCAGCTTGGAAACCTCTCGATCGTAGGTTAACCAGCCGTTGCATTCGTGCTCGATGTCGCTGATCTGCGTGTAAACAAAACCCTGGTAGCCGGCGCGCTGGGCAAAATGCCGAAGGTTGCGCATGTAGAACGGATACTTGAGCGCCAGGTCGCTTGTGGAATTAAAATTCATCCGCCCGGCCGCTCTTTCCAGCGGCGGTCCCGGCGGCTGTTCCTGGCCGGCGTGCCACTTTTTTCCCGGCAGGAGAAGATTGTGCCCGCCCACCTCCCCGAACATCCGCGCTCGCTTGTTTCCAAAACCATCCTCGATCGGCGCGCTCGGGTAGAACGCATAATCATGAATGTCGAGAACATCGCCCGCGCCGTAATCGGTCCACCCGGAAGCGCTGATCACCACCCGCGATGGATCGAACTCCTTGACCCAGCCCGTGTTCTGAACGGTGTCATGCTGCCCCCAGGCCTCATTGAACATAATCCACGCGGCTATGGACGGATGGTTGTGGAAATCGCGCATGATCTCTTGAAACTCCGACTGCCAGTTGAGCGCTCCCGCGGGGTCAACGGTTTGCCCGTATTTTGGCGTGCAAACCATGTCTTGAAACACCAGCAAACCGATCCTGTCCGCATGGTAATACCAACGGGAGGGCTGCGTTTTGATGTGCACCCTGGTCAGGTTGCACCCGATTGATTTCAAATACTTCAGGTCGTATTCGATCGCCTTGTCGTGCGGCGGCGTAAGAATCCCATCCGGCCAGTAGCCCTGGTCCAGGGGCCCGAACAACAGCGGCGCCGGTTTGCCGTTGAGCAAAAGCCGGCCGGCGGCATCCCGGCCAAACGTCCGCAGGCCCGTGTAGCTCCCCACCCGATCCAGCGTCTTCCCCCGGCGCAAAAGCGACAGTCTTATGTCATACAGGTGGGGCGACTCCGGCGTCCACAGCCTGTGCCGGTCAATGGTCACCGTCCCGCTGATGTTCGTGCCGCCCGAGCAGGCATACCTCGCCGGCTTCTGACCGCCCACGTCGATCACCAACTCGCAGCCGTCGGCCGCTCCTGTGATCCACGCTACAAAATCAAACCCATCCAGGCGCGGTTCGACGCGCCATGACGCGATGCGGGTGGCGGGCACGGCCTCAAGCCACACCGTCTGCCAAATGCCCCCGGTAGGTTGATAGCGAAACCCGCGCCTGTTCTCGGGCGTGATCTGCTTGCCGAGCGGCTGGCAGTTCTGTTCCGTGCCGTCCCAAACACAAACGTGCAGCCGGTTGTCGCCCTCCTGCAAGGCGTCGGTGATGTCGAACAGAAACGGATCGTAGCCTCCTCGATGCTGGCCCATGCGAGTCCCGTTCACATAAACAGTGGTTTCCCAATCGCTGGCATCGATGTGCAGCAGCACCCTTTTCCCCTCCCATGCCTGAGGGACGCGAAAGTTCCTACCATACCAAAGCCGCTCCTGCGGCCGCAGGACATGCATCACTCCCGAAAGCGGCGCGTCCACCGCGAAAGGAACGAGAATCTTCCCCGCCCATGCCTCGGGGATTTGGCCTGATGTCATCGTTTCCGTTTGGATGAAACCCTGGACTGAGACGAAATCAACCTTCTCAATTTTGTAATCCCACAGTCCGTTCAGAGAAAGCCATGAATCGCGTTTGAATCCCGGGCGCGGGTGCTCCGGCAACGGCTTGTCCGGATTGACCCGGCTGGTCCACCGGGTCGTTAGTGGCGCGGGCGCGGGCTTCCAATCTCCGGGCAGGGCGGTGGAAATGCCAGGCAGAAGGGTAAGCGCGGCATGAATCAGCCGCGCCGAGCGTAGTATTGTCATGAGTTTAGGGATCCGGAGAAGTCAGGCAGGGCGCATTCAAAGCTCTCACTGTTCGAACTCTCGCGTGGCAACGTAGGCCTTCCGCGCCCAGAACTCAAGATCAACCCTGGGCCAGTCACTTCGAAACAAGGTGAATGATACCCAATCGCCACCGCACTGGACATAAGGCATGCCTCCGCTGGCGAGGGCCCGGGATTTCATACGCTCGTCCAATCGGAAAGCGACCGTGTTCATGCCGACGGCAAACGCCATGATGATACCTTTGGTGGAAGCGGCCACATACCGAGACCGCTGCGGATCAGGACAAAAAACCTGGACGTCTCCCAGCGGCCGCAAGGCCGCGGTCAGCGCCTCCGCGACATCCGAATGCGCGGACAAGCCTTCGAGGTGGTCGAGCACCTGCCGATTGATGCTGGCCTGCAGTCCGGCTGGAACATCTTGCGCCATGGATTGCCTCGCCAAACCAAAAAAAATGCTACTGAATTTGCTTTTGCGCGCCGCGCGTACTCAGCGCTGCGCGGGTGAGTGACCGTCAGCACACTACCGTCAGGGTCCCGGGCTGGAGGCTCGACAGGGCGGCTATCACTTTGGCCATTAAGGGGCGGGTGTCCGCGAGCCGGTTGCTCCGGGCCTGGAGCGCGATGACGGCGAGGTGAAACCGGGCCAGGTTCTGCTGGTGCACCATGTTGCTGTCCATTGTCAGCAACACGTCGAACCGCTTCTCGGCCTCGGCTAGGAGCGCGCCATTCTTGAGACCCGCCCAGCCGATGAGCGGCACCGACTCGACGGTGTGGCCGGGCAGGTCGCGTCGCAGCCGCCAGTCGAGGTTCTCGTCCAGCAGGATGTTCACTCAGGCGGGCTGGAGCAGTTCTTTACGGGACTCTTCCAGCACCGCGAGAACCTGGGCCCGTTGCACGCTTGGAAAGCCCTCCAGGAAGTCGTCAATGGAGTCGCCCGCCTCCAGGTGGTCGAATAAGCTTTGGACCGGCACCCGTGTGCCGACAAAAACGGGTGTGCCCCCGAGGATGTCCGGATCCCAATGAATAACCGATTCAAGTTTCACGGTAAGAGATTACGCCGTTTTCCGTGCGCCAGCAAGGATGGTCTGACGTCGGAAGCCCTCGCCGCCCAGGCACCACCCACGCCGTAACCCCTTGAGCGCCTCGGGGTCGGTCTCCTCCGCGCGCCGCCGCTCCATCCACTCCTCAAAGCGCTGCCGCCCGGCCGGCGTGTCCTCC
>DAOTCE010000059.1 GCA_035452965.1 Candidatus Paceibacterota bacterium
GCTCCAGCCACAAGAGCTGTTATCTGTAGTGCCGCCCCGTTGCCGTATCCCGCTGGCGCGGGAGCCCTCGGCAAACGGGTCCCCGCCGCCTCATCGCAAGTCTGGCCGCCGCAGGCGCCACACAGCCAGACCTTCGGCGGCCCGGTGCACTGAAGATAACAGCGTCTTGTGGCCGGGAGCCTGTCGCGCCTGTCACGCTCACTGCTTTCACCGGCCCTTTCCCCCCCCGGCCGGTGGCAGTGCGCGCGCCAGTCGCTCCCGCATCCTTCACGCCACACCCCTCACTCCGCTCCTTTGCTCAGCTTGGCGGGGTCGCAGCCCACCCACCCCACATGCTCGCCCCCTCCATCCCAGGGGGCTGCGCTCAGAGCCCGCGCAGCTTGCGCTGCGCCACCGTCCGCGACTTCGTCGCGACGAGATACCGGAGTGCATCGGCGGCGTCATCACCGCCGACACCATCCTCGTCGCAATCCACCTTCAGCACATCCTCAGGCCGACTCGGATCGTGCTGTAGCGCCGGCAGGCACTCCACGAGCCGCGCACACCGCTCGTGGATGAACAGCCGCGGCTTCACTCCGTTCGCCGGATCGCCGAACCGGTGCAGGATCTCCGCCCACCCGCTCACCCGCTCCATGTTCGCCGGCTTCAACGCAACACCAAGCTTCCCGTACTGCGACGCGACGGTTGATCCGTCGCTCTGCCGACTGAACACGTCCGCGCCGGCCACAAACCTCTTCAGATCAGCAATCTCCAGTCTGCGATTGGAGATTGCATGCCGCGCCAGCATCGCTGCAATGGCCGGCACGTGCCGCTGCGGCAGCCACAGCCGCTCCGCGTGCTCATCCACCACAAACAGGTTGCCATCCCCATCCGTGCAGCCCAACAGCACCACGGTGTAGTGCGTGAACCCGTAGTCCAGGGCGCAAAACCACTCCCGCGCCCTGGTCTCATCGAAATCCGACACCATATGCACCTCCCGCCGCAGCGTCGTGAAGAACTGGCCCGCCGCAATATCCCAATCCCCATCCAGCCAGGCCCGACGCTGCCAGCCAGTCAGGCCCTCGAGCACCCGCATGTACTCCGGGTTGTTCCACCGGTTATCGGTCACCCGGGCCGCGACGAACCGCGTCTCAGTCTCCGCGTGCCGTTGCCACGGTTCGATGAACCGCTTACGGTACCACCCGTGCCCCACGCCGCCGGGATTCGTTGTGGAGTAGATGCGCGGGCGCCAATTCCCCTTGCTGGTCCGACAACAGGTCGTGATGTCCTGATACTTCCGCGCCGTGAGGGTCGTCGCCTCCTCAATGCCGATCACGTCGTATTCCAGCCCAAGGTAGGCATCAATGTCTTTCTCGTTCTGGAAATGGCCCGCGATGATGCGCGACCCGTTGTTGAACGTCAGGATGCCCCGGAACGCCGAAAACTCGTGCCCCAGATTCGTGAACAGCTTCCGCCGAAGATCCTCAAAGTGCTCCAGGTTGGCCTTGCCAACCTTCCGCAACAGCAGGCACTTCAGGCCCGGCACGCGTTGACAGTCGTCAACGCCCATCTGCGCCAAAAGCCAGTGGCTTTTGCCGCCGCCCCGGGCCCCGCCGTAGCCGACTCCGGTCGGCCCGTCGGCCCGGTCGCAGAGCCGCGCCGCCGCCGAGGCGGCGAGCTGGCGGCTCTGCAGGACCACGTCGGCCGCCTGGAACCGGTCCATCTGGTCCATCGGACATCCGGCCCGGCGCCCGACCACAAAATAGCGTTCCCAGGGCGTCATACGGTTTTCTCCGGCAGCGCAGGCACCGCCTGAACATCGACCACTTCCCCTGGAAGTGGTTCGCCGTAGATCTTCTCCAGCGCCACCTTCACCTCCACCCGCACCGCCGGCAGCTCGTCGCCCTTGCGACGCTCGCCGTCGGTGCCCAAACCCGTCGCCAGCCGCCCCAGCTTGCTGGCGATCTCCAGCATCCGGGCGATGTCAGCCAGGTTGGCATACACCTTCTCGCGGGCCATGTAGGCATCCAGGCCCCGCTTCGCGGCGGCGATGGCCCGCTCGTGCATCGCCCACTCCGTTTCACGGAGCTGCTGCTCGCGAGCCTCCCACCCCGCAGCCTTGCTTCGCGCCGTGGCCTCGATCGCTTCGCGCTCGACCACGGCCAGGTGCGCCGCGTGCGCGGCCACTCGCGCGGGCCAGTCGAACTTACTCGACCACTGCCCCACCACCGTCAAGCTCTTGTCGAGCTTCCGTGCCACTTCGCGCAGGCCGCGCTGTGGCCCCAGGCTCAGATACAGACTGAAAGCGGCAAAGGCTCTGTCGCTTTCTTTGGGTTGCTGCTCAAACATCATCGGCATAAATCCTCCTTAGCGCCGTCAGCTTCGCTCGCGATTGCGTCCCAGTAGATGACCTGCCACAGGTCACGGGCCGCCGCATGGTCGCACAGTTCGAGCGGGCAGCCAGCGGCGTAGTAGGCGTTAGCCCGCGTCATGCCCAGGTGCGTCACCAGGTCCACCGGCACCCGCGCCAGCCGCCGAGCGAACCCACCCGGACGAGCCGGCAACGGCCCCAGCGCCGGCGGGCGAAACAAAAAACGGAGCAACCGTCCCTTAGCACTATCTGCTGTTACACTTGTAGCTTCTGTACTCATAGCTTAATTCGCCTTTCGGCTTTGTTCGGCCCTCGGACTTCGGACCTCGCATCTATCAATCCCACCGCTATCGCCCGCCGGCACAAACTGACCAGGTCATTCACCCCGAAGATCCGGTATAGCCGTGCCCGGTGGTATTCCACCGTCTTGGGGCTGATGCCCAGATCAGCCGCAATCTCCTTCGTGCCCTTCCCCGCCCAAATGCACGCCAGCACCTGGCCTCGCCGCCCAAGCCGCTCGGCCTTCTCCGCCAACTCCGGGTAGAGCGCCGCTCCCATGGTCTCCCTATCCATGGCCCACAGCCGGAGCGCCCGTCCCTCAGACCTATCTGCTGGTACCCCTGTACCCCTTGGTACCCTTGTTACCTCTGTACCTTCTATACTCATACCTTTGTTACCTATGTCATTATTCTTCTCTTATCTCCTCTTCTCTTATCTAGTCCGCAGTTTGTCCGCTTCGCTTGCGGACACCCCGCTTGCGTTCCGCATCCATGCCCCGCCGCTTGGCGGATTGGCCGTTGTGTCGGTCCCAGTTGGAAACCACCGCGCCGGTGGGCCCGAACATGATCCAGCGGACCTCCGCCACCGCCGCGCCGAAACCTGCCAGACCGGCGATTTCATCGGCGTCGGCCTCGGTGAAATACTCCACCTGCCCGGTGTCGGTCTGCTCATCCAGCCAGACGAACACGCGGAAGAAGCCCAGGAACGCCTCCGCCCGGGTGCATTGGCAGCGGCGCGCGATATGGCGCAGCTCCGGTTTGTCCGGCGTGTGCGTTTCGACCTTTATCCATTTTGCCATACGATGCCTTTCAACGTGTTTTCGCCCATTCAGGATAGCCACGCACCTGTTGCCACAAACCGTCCTCCAGCCGGAAATGATACCGGTTGTCGAAGATGATCCCCTTGGTCCGAGCCCACTCGGCCCGCTCGCACCCGCAGACGCGCCGCAGGTATTCGTCGTCATTGGGCAGGCCGGTGCAGCCCGTGTGGCCCCAGTAGTGCCAGAGCGCCCTGAGATAAGCCATGCCGACCGATTCGGAGTGGCCGGCCATGGCTTCAAAAAACTCACCACCGTAAAACGGCATGAATAGGTAATGTTTCATACGTTCCAAACTGTTCCTTTCAATGTGTTTTCGATCATGTTGCGTGTGCCGCCCAGGCGGCAAAATTCGCGGAGGTCCTTCGCCGGCGGCACATACACAGCGTAGGGCAGCCCAAGCTCGCCGCCCACCTTGCGCGCCCCGTCCAGGCCCGGCTTGTCATTGTCGGAGACCATGACTGCCCTGTCGCACTTGTGCCGCCGCGCGTAGGTGCGGACTTCCAGACCCCCGCAACAGCAGTTGGGCCGGCCCGCGGCAAAGAGCCCAAGCTCGATAGCGGCGGCGGTGTCGGTGGGACCCTCGCAGACGAAAAGGGTCTTCTGCGCAGGCACCTCGGCCAGGAAGATGCCCTGCCGGCTGCCGCGCACTGCGAACTTGCCGCGCTCGTTGCGCAACCGGATGCCGACGACGTTACCGTAGCCGTCGCGCATCGGGAACGCCCACGCCGTGTGCGGCGCCGCCCAGGCCGCGCCGACCGCCGCCAATGACGGCGCGGACAGGCCGAGCGTTACCGCAAATGCCGCCACCGCCTCGGGTGCTGTGCCAGCGAGCCAGGCGCGGTGCATCGCGGTGGCGTTGATGGTCGGCGGCTGCCGCTTCGGCGGCGGCGCCAGGGGCCGCCCCCGAGCGCCATCGAACGGATGAAACCAGCCGCCGTTCTTCACCGGCTTCGCGGATTGCACCCGCATGCAGACAACGCCGTATTCGCCCACGGTGCACCAGTCGGGCTTGCCGCACTGGGGGCACGGGCTGGCTTTGCTGACGCGCGTGAAGCTCATACCTTGAGCAGGCCCAGCCACGACAGGATCTCGATCTGCGTCTGCTTCCCGTGATTTCGCGGCCCGCCCTTCGGCGTGAGCCGCCCCGAAACCACCGCTGCCAGGACCTCCTCCCGGTTGTTCAGGCAGAGCCTTTCCAGGATGTGGACCGTGCGGCAGGTAAGACCATGGAAACACTCCGGGGCGTGCTCGCGCCGCCACACCCCCTGTTTGTAGATTTCACGGGCGCGACAAGTGCTCACCCCGAGCTTTTCCCCGATCTCGCGAAACCTGTACCGACGAAACTCGCGCAGATGGATTGCGGCCTTATGCTGCTCTGACAACCACGGTGGGAATGCTGTTTTCATAGTAGTCTCAACACTTTCTCTTTGGTCATGCGTCTGAAGCTCAATTCCATGCCGGGTCTCCCTTCGCCGGCGCCCCCGCCGGCACCCGGTGCCAGCCATTGCGAGCTAGCGCGTCAATGGTCGCCGACGCCTCCGCAAAGCTGACCTCCGTGTCGTAGCCGTACTTGCGCAGCACCTTGGCCTGCTTGAACGAGCACAGCTTCCCGTTCCAGCGCCGGAATATCTCCGAGATCAACTGCCGGCCTTCCGCAAACGAAATCCCGTCGGGGTTGATGCCCTGCTTGGCCAGCAGCGACCGCTGCTTCTCCGTGAGCTGTCGGCCCGCGTCCCAGCCCCGCGGCTTCACCGGGTCAAGGTGCAGCACATCGAAGGGATCGACCGACTGCGTCGTGAACCGCGCCTTGGCCACCAGATTCGCCCGCCGCGCGGCCTCCGCCAGTCGCTTCTGCTCGCGCAGTTCGGTTTCGGCTTCGTCCAGCGCCTCGGTCATGTTCACCGGGCCGCCTGCCGCACTCACCCGCTTCACGGCACGTTCGAGTGCCTCTTCGCTCACCTTGCCGCCCAGGATGTCCGCGCTGGTAATGAGCTTGTGTCTCCCGGCGTTGCCGACAAAGTCCACCACCAGGCAAGACGGCTTGGCGCTCGCGGCGATGGCCGCCTTGCGCGCCTCACCCGTCTCCGGCCCATCCACCACGCCCGGCAGCGGGCGGGTGGACCGGCCCACCATCTGTGAATACAGCGACCGGCTCTTCGTCGGCCGTCCCATGATGACGACCTCCACCCCAGGGTCATCGAAGCCCTCAGTCAGCACGCCGCAGTTGCACACCACCTGGACTTTGCCCGCGGCAAAGTCCGCCAGCACCCGGCGGCGCTCCTCGCGCTCCGTCTTGCCGCACACCCAGGACGCCATCTCCGGCCGATGACGGTTGAAGATTTCCGCCGTCATCTCCGCCGCCTTCACGCTCGACGTGAACACCAGCGCCCGCCGTTGCCCGATGATCGCCAGCGACGCCGACGCCATCGGCTGCAGGTTCCGCTCCGCTTCCATCACGGCGGCCAGGTCGCCGCCGTTCAAGTCGCCGGCGGTGGTGCGGATGCTGGAGTAATCCAACCCCTCCACATGCACCATCTGCTGCTCAATTGGCACCAGCCAGCCGTCGTGTATGGCGTCCAAGACTTCGTAGTCGAACGCCACCGACTCGAACACCTGCCCGAGCGCCTCCTCATCGGCGCGGTCGGGCGTGGCGGTCACACCCAGCACCTTGAGCGCCGGGTTGGTACGGTAGTAGTCAATGACCCGGCGGTAGGTTGGCGACGTCGCATGGTGCGCCTCGTCGATGATCAGCAGGCCGAACTGCGAAGGGTCGAACTTTGCCATCCGCCCGCCGCCGTCGCCGCCTGAGCACTGGGTTTGAATGGTCGAGACGACCACCCGGGCCGAGCCGAACAGCCCCCCTTCGGCCCGGTATTCGCCCATCTCCACGTCAGCGCTCAGGCCGGTGACACGCTGGATCTTGTCGCGCGCCTGGAAGATGAGCTCCTCGCGATGGGCGATCACCAGGGCCCGGCGCGGGAACACGCGCCGAATGACATCGGCGAAGAGGATGGTCTTGCCTCCACCAGTCGGCATCACGACCAGTGTGGAGTCGTTCTCCTGCCATTCCTTGAAAATGGCGTCCGACGCTGCGGATTGATAAGGACGTAGGATCATGGCTAGTTCAGGTGTGGCTTCTGCGGCACCAGGTGCCGCTCCAGCCGGCGCACCGCCTCCTGGCGGCGGTGCGCCTTGGCCCCACGCACCATTTCGCGCCGGAAGTGCGCTGCCACCCGGCACAGTATCCAGCGGTGCGCCCGGCCGAGCAGCCCGAACCACAGGTTGTCCACTCGCTGGATCACGCATCCCCCCTTTCACCTTTGCCCCCGTCCGCGCCGTCTCCGGCTCCCTCCAATTCGTGTGGCTTCGGGATGCCCAGCAACCGCTGTTCCGCCTTCGTCAGCTTCAGCCGCGCAAGCAGCGCTTCGCGTTGCATCGCCTTCGCATGCGCCGCCAGGCGCGCCCGCACATGCTCCTCGATCTCCTCGCGCTCCGCCTCCAGCCATCTCGGAACCAGCTCGCAGTCCCGGCGCTCCGACACGCTCTTCGGCAACGCCCGCCGCAGCACATAGTCCGCGTTGTATTCGAGCAAGTCGGCCAGGTCATCCGCCGCCTTCAGCACGTGCTGGTAAGCGTAAGCGACCTTCTCCCCTGCCTGCGTGATCTTCTCCCACGCACGCTCTTCCGCTATTTGCATTTCTGTCCCTTGCGTTTTCATTTCAGTGTTCATGTGGTTCTGGTTTCAGCGTTTGCCCTTGGCCTTTTCCCTGAACTCCTTGTCCTCGCGCGTAACGCAAGTGTTCCAGCGATGTTCGGAAATCAGCCCGCGCCCCTTGCAGAGCGCGCATTTGTCGGGAAGCTGGCCTTGGCACGTCGGGCAGACGGCGAACGGCTTCGCCGTCTTAATGTCGTACCAAGCCTGGTCGAGCTGCGACAACGCGGAGGAAAAGTTGACCTCGGCGAAGAGCAGGTCCTTGTTCTCCTGGGCCGAGCGCAACCCGCCCTTGACCCGGCTGAGGATGGTCAACATCTCCTGCACCTCGTCCGTGCGCTGCCAGAGCGGGATCAATTGCGTCGGGATCGGCCAGCCCGTCGCGTCCAGGACTTGCGACGGAGGCGGGGGCGGCACGGTAGGGCGCCCAGCCCCCTGCGCGCCGTTCGGTCGCATCGGCGGCGGCGGCAAATGCCGCCTGATTTCCGCCGACGTCACCGGCTTGCCCTCATCCACAATCGCCTGGACGATGCCGGCCCGTTGCTCGGGTTCCGCTTTGCCCAATTCCCGTGCGGCACGCTCGCTGGTGATTTTGTCTCCCATGGGAGACACTTTTGCCACGTCGGCCGCGTCAATCAGCCGATAGGCGTGGGCACGCTCCCACCCCCATTTCGCCTGGCAATATTCGCTGAAACTTCCGTATTCGCGCTTATACAAGCGCATATCCCGGATTTCCGCCAAGGCCCGTCCCACCTCCACAAAGGTCTTCCGGCCCCTCGCGATCACCTTTTCCAATTCGGCCAGCCGTTCATCGTCCCGGATCCTGACCACCAATTCGTATCTCTTCATGGGTTAGTTCAGTTGAATCTTCAGATGCGCCGGCATCCGTTGCTTGTTCAGGTACTTCGCAATGGCGCACGCGCACACGCGCGAACCGCCTTGACCAATCACCGCCATCTCGCGCCGGATTTCGTGCTGCAACCCCTTTCCGCCGATCACCAGCAGCTTCTCCCGATACGGCCGCTCCGTGACGCTTCGCTCGCCGAGCCACTTGTCCACGGTCCAAAGGCCCCGGATTACCGCGTCGGTCATCGGCCCATCCGGATGCAGCTCCGCCAGCAGCGGCCACAGCCGCTGAAACCGCGCGCAGTCCTCGTTCGCCAGGTTGTAAAGGCACGCAACGCACGACACCGTCCGCGCCGACGGCTTGTCCCCGGCCCGATGCCCCGTGCTTTTCAGCATCGACTCCACCGCAAACGCGGTTTTGTCGCCGGAGAGCAGTTGGGCGCGGTACCGGTCGAGGCTCCCCACGCCCACGCGGCCTTGGTTGATCGCCAGAAAACTCACCGCCTCCTCGCGCCGGCTCGTGGTCTCGAACACCAGGCAAGGCAGTTCCTGGATGTCCGAACGCTGGTCGGCGGCGAGCTTCCGGTGCTGGCCGTCAACGACGAACCACTTGTCATCGTCCCGCAGTGCCACCACCAGGCAGCCGCACGCAACCCAATCCCAAGTCCGCGTCAAGGTATCCACGCGCTGCTGGTTGATACGGTTGCGCTGGTAGGACGGGTCCACTGCCAGCTCCGACTTGTGGAGCATGGCGAACTGGCCCGGTGCGTTGCGCACGTCCAAGTTGTAGCGCGTAACCCTGTCCAGGCCCGGCGCCGACTTCTCTCCAAACGATTGCTGTTCTGTTTTCATTTTGTATTTCAACTTTCTGCTTTGTGTTCGCGCCTCCTACATCGGGATGTTGTCTTCGAACTCCGCCTTGAGTTTCCCCCACTCGTGCGGCTTCAGGTCCGTGTTGCTCTTGTTGGGGAACAGCCGCGCAATCGTGTCGAACCAGGTCTTCTCGATTGCCTCGGCGGGCTTTCCGGCCTGCGCCTCGTTGAGCGCCGCCCACGCCTCTTCCATCGTTGCCGTGGCTGCGCCAGGGGGCGGAGCAGTCGGTGTGGCCCTAGGAACAGGCGGCGCCTTCGGCGCAGCCGGCGCAGGCCTGGCCGGGGCGACACCAGCAAGCGCCTGGAACTTCGTTCCATACTTCGCTAGCACCGACCGCCGATCAGCCGCCGCGGGCGTGCGCATGCCACCACCCAGCGGATTGAGCCACTTGCTCTTGAAATAGATCGCGCCCTTGTCGCTGGTCTCCGGACCGCCCACGATCTCGAACTCGACCGACCGCATGGGCCCGCCCTCGACGGAGTTGTCCATCAGCCAGAACGGGTCCAGGCCGTCCCAGTTGCACACCGCCTTCAACGTGTCCACCGTTTTGGTCTGGACCGTCCCGTCAGCCTTAACCAGCACCACCGTGTGCTTGAACCTGTAGCCAGACTCGACCATTTCACACGGCATCGCGCCGCATAGTGATCCGGTGGAGGCCTCATAAATGACCATCTGGTCATTCAATCTGCAGACGTATTTTCCTTCCTGTGGTACTTCCATAACTATCCTTTCGTTGTTGTTTGTTTTTTGTCGGTGGGACGACTCCGATGTCGTCCCAAAATTCTCAGTTGTTCTGGAACGACTTCATCGGCGGCGGCGGCGGCAACACCGGCGCCGCTTTCGGCGCGAACGCCTGCACGGGTGAACCACCGTCCGAGTCCTCGTCGGAATACATGCCCAGAATCGCCGCCCACGAGTAGCGGCGGAGGTAAGTCAGCGTGCTACCAGCGCACTGCACCTTCGTTTTCCCCTTCTCCTCGGTGAGCGGGATCACAACCCGCTCGGCCACAAACTCCCCCGACTCATGCGTGAGCACCGACTCCACGCCGATGTAGTCCCCCGCACCTTGGCCAGTGGCGCCGCCACCGCTGATCGGGAATTGCATCAAGCTCAGCTTGTGTTTCGCCAGGATTGGCCGGCTCGCCTGGATCACCGCCCCCAGCGACGCGTATTTGCTTTTCAGGAACGGGTTCGTCGCGTCAAAGACCGCGACCGGCATTTCCGCCTGCGCCATCGCCAGCGCCGCGGCCAAGTGTGTGATGGATTCAGACCTCGTCATAAGATTCGTGGTAATTGGTGAAATTCGTGTCTCGCCTCAGATGCACCCGCAGATGCGGGCAATTTCGATTTCGATTTCCACGTCGCGCCGGTTGTAGGCCAGCGCACCCTCGCGATCGGCGCGCCACATCAACGGAAAGTCCCGGCCATTACCGAGCTTCGGCGGCAGCCCGAAGACCCGCGCAACATCGTCAACGCCATTGCCCTCAAACGAGCGCCCGAACGACAACAGCTCCAGCGTGTCGAACACGGATTCGTGCCAGGTAGGACGTCCTTTCCAGAACCAGAGGAGCGACATCGGGATCTTCAGCCCGTGAACGCGCGCGCGGTTTACAAGCATCGGCAGGTCGAAACCCTTGACGTTGTGCCCGCCCACGGCCACGCCATCCGCCAAGGCATCGCCCAGCAGTGTCAGGAAATTGCCGACCAACTCCTTTTCGGTGCCGGCGGTGAACGACTGGATTCCCGTCTCATCCCCCGCGCCGATCAGCACGGCCTCGGCGGTCTTCCAATTCAACGCCGCATCGGCCATGTAATCGGCCTTCCTCCGCTCTTTGGCCGCTTCAATCTTCGCCGGGTCCTTCAAATTCGCCGGCGCGGTGAATTCCGGCGCCAGCGCCAGCAGCTTCGCCTCATCCTGCGGAATGGTTTCAATATCAAATACGATGTGTTTCATGTTGTTGCTTCTTTGTTGTTGATCTTGTCGCCAGGGACGCACTCATGTGCGTCCCCAAATTCAATCCCTCCTCTGCGGCCAGCCGGGGCCACTCACTGCTTTGCCACCTGCCACCTGCAATTGCCCGGCCGTCCCCTTTGTCCCATTCCGCTCCAGCCCCTCTTCGTTGCCTCTGTTCCCTTCTGTGAAATCTCCCCTCAGAAGCCGGAAGAACGGCTCCGCCTCCATCGTGACCAGCCACGGCCGGAAATTCCGCCGATGCGCCACCACGGGCACCTTCGAGCTGGCATCCCGCCGCGCCTGGTCCATTGCCTCCTCAATATTCAGCCGCTCCACCGCCTTGACCTCAAAATGGATCCAGGGCAGGGCATCGCACACCACATCTGGTGAGTCTGGCGACCCGCTGAATTGTTGCCCGCGCCGGGCGCCATACCCGTTCGCGCGCAACTCATCGCGCCACTGCCGCTCGCCCCGCTTGCCCTTGTTGCGGCTGTTCACAGGCCACCCCCGATCTGCGTGCATCCGCGACCATCCGTGGTCGTCTTCCCTGGCATCGCCGCCCTCCGCCCAAACTTCCGATTCCCCTTCCGCAGCGCCTCGACCACGTCCGGCAGATAGAACCGCACCCGCCTGCCCAGCCTGACGCAGGGCAGCTCACCGTTGGCCACCATCCGATCCACGGTGCAAACCGAAACCTTCAGCGCCGCCGCCAGGCCGGGCCGCGTGAACCACTTCGCCGCCTCCTGTTCCGCCGTCGCCTGCGGCAACCCGATCAGCCGCTCGTTTGGATTCGGGGTAATCATGTGCACTCCTTACGCGTCGAAGATTTCGAAGGCCGGCTTGCCCAGCACCTCGGCGATCCGACGCTTAACCTCCGCGCCGGGGCACACCCGGCCCGTCTCAATCCGCGAGATTTCGATTTCCCGCGTGCCGACCAGCTCCGCCAGTTGCCGTTGCGTGATGCCCTTGAGCACCCGCGCCGCCGCCATTCGTCTATTCTCTGCCATCGCGCTCTCCGCTTTCGTGTCCGTGGCGAACCGTTCGCCGCGTTTACCTAGGGGAAAAATCGCGAAAACAGGGGGTGAAAAAGGGGCATTTTCCTCCGTAAACCCCTGTCAGTAAATGAGATGCGATTTTTTAGAAAATCGCGAAGAAAATCACGAAACTACCTTTTAGTTCAGCTCAGGGAGTTTTGGTGGGTTCCAGATTGTCGTATTGGGAGTC
>DAOTCE010000060.1 GCA_035452965.1 Candidatus Paceibacterota bacterium
TCACGACCTCTTGTACCCGAAACAAGCGCGCTAGCCAGGCTACGCTACGCCCCGACATTGAGTAAGAGAGCCTGCCCGCTTCGAATGCGCTTTGCAACCTCGAAAATGCAGAAAATGGGAAGGCGGGCGCACGACAGGTTTCTTCGGAGTTGGCGACCGGCCTCTCATTAACACCCCGCTTCAGCGGGGTGGGGTGGGGGATGGTCTCGGCCTTGGAACCGCTTCAGCGGTTTATCCACCGCCGTAAACCGCTGAAGCGGTTCGGGGACTCGTCCGCGTACGACACCCCGCTGAAGCGGGGTGTTAATGAGAGACCTGCTGCGGTGTATATATGAAGCGATATACGAGAGGCCCGGATCTACGGCATGAAACCGCCCAAAACAGAAGACTGTCTTGCGTCCTGGCAAGGCCCAGTAGATTCACAGCGAAGGTAACCATGGAGGTTTTCAGACAGTCGCAAGGGCAAAGGCTATTTTGTTGTTGTTGGCCGCCATGAAGTGGTAGAGGCCGCTGAGGGTGGCTTGGCGGCGATTGGGCTTGGATCCACCCGCGCAAGGTCCGGCAATTGATGCTCAACTCCCGCGCCGCACGCTGGATCGTCCCGCCGTGGCGGTGATAGTGCTCGACGGGCGAGCGTTTGAAGGCTTCATCGTAGCTGGACCGCGATACCTTCGCTCGGCCCTCAATGGTGTTTGGGCTGCTTTCGTTCATGTTCGGTTTACCGTGCGTCACCTTGCCCAACGGTGTCCGGCAAACCGATACAGATCCAGGGCGGGGGCAATTCGCCATCACCCCCACCCTCTCCCTTGTCGGAGAGAGTCAGCGGCACCGAGACCAGTCTCGGACCTTCACGGCCCGGGCGCTGCCACTCTGTCAAGCTGCTGCTTGAGTCGCTTGACCACCTGGTCGTCCGGCGCCTCGCCCCGGTCCTTGAGCGCCTGGCGGGCGAGGTGTTCAAATCGCTGCTTAACCTTCTCGCAGCGGGCGGCGTATTCCTCACGCGTGATTTTGCCGCCCTGGAGGAACTGCGCGGCACGCTGGATGTCGGTCTTGGCCTGCTCCAGAGGCGTTTTCAACTCCGCCGGCAATCGCTCCGTCCCGCTTTGTTCCCGGGCGCGAATCCGGTCTTCGGGTTTGAGGCTGGAGAGCGGCAGGCGCAGGATGTGGCCGTTGGGGCGCTGCAGGAGAACCTGCTCACTCTGAACGCCGACGAGTTTGGCGGCAATGACTTTCCCGGCAAGGTTGGTCCACGTTTCTCCCCTGGCAGCGAAACCGGCGGCCAGAGCCGCCCAGACCCCGATTGCCAGCAGCAGTCTCATTGCACCTTCAGCCGGACCAATCCGCGCGGATTGGTTTGTGTGTCTATGAACAGCCACGAGTAGTAGCCGTCGCCGCGCCAGAACTTCTGGGACACTTCGTTGGTGGGGTTAAGCAGCAAGTCCAGTTCTTGCCATTGGGCCAGCGCCTCCGAGCCGAGGAGCTGGTAGGTCTTGGCCGTCACGCTGTAGAAGCCGACGCCAAACCGGTTGAGGCCTGGCCAATGGACAATCGCTTCCACCGACAGTGCATCCACCTCCCAGGTTGGGTCCGTCCCGGCAACGTATTCGTCGCGGTTGCTAAGGCCGTCGCCGTCGAAGTCATCCCCGGCCAGGATTTCGCTGATGCTCGCGTAGCGGCCCCCGGAGGCGAAGAGGATCATCTGCTCCCAGGTATCGGGCAGGCCGTCGTTGTCGGTGTCCGTGTCGCGGAAGAAGTTGAGTCGCAGTCGGCCGCCCGCAGCTCCTAGAGGCGGTGAATTGGTTGGGTCCATTACGACATATTCCTGGCTGCCGACGAGGATGGCGAACGCCGGGTGATCCTCGCGCCGGGCGGCGAAGGTCGCGTAAAGGTCACAGTTACCGTTGTCCAGAGGAACCTCGACGCGGTAATTCAGGCCCGGGCCAATGCACTCGTCCACATTCGCCCGGCCGCATTCACGGCCATTCACCCGGACAATCACCTGGACCTGGTCGGCGCGGGTGTAAGGCCAGCCGTAGGCATTGCGGACTTCGCCGTAGTAGGTGTAGGCAGGCAGCGGGAAGTCCGCCAGCGCGGGAGGCGGAGAGAGCAACAGGCCGATTAACAGAACCAGAGTGAAATGCTGAAACGCTGAAATGCTGAAACGCTGAGATTTCAGCATTGCCGCATTTCCGCTTTTCAGGGTTTCACTGTTTCTCAGCAGGAGGTTGGTTTTCATGGCAGGAGCAGAGAGTTCAGCATTTCAGTGTTTCAGCGTTTCTCATTCGCGGTCAATTGCCGGCGTACGAGTAGGTCTGGAAGAAGAGCTTGATGTCGCTGACGCCGTTGGTGCCGGTGGCGCCGCCGATGAACCAATCCAGCGCGTGCGCGCGGTCGTTGTTCAACGTGCCGGCGGGAATGATCAGCGCCCAGCGCGTGTTCCAGACCGAGCGCCCGACGAGGCGGGAGTTGGCGACCATCTCGTTGACGTTAAATCCATGATCGTGGTAGGCGCGCATCGAGGGGAAGCGACGCGCCTGCGCCCACTCGTCGCTGAGCGTGTCATAGATCGGAATCCAGTCCGGGTTGTCCAGGTCGGCAGGCCCGATCGGGAACGGCAGCGGGATCGCCTGGTCGAGCACCTGCCACTGGCGCAACGTGTCGCCCAGGCCGGTGGGCGAGCGCATGATGTCCTGGCCCAGTGGCAGCAGGTAAACGCGCGGCTGATTGGCGAGATAGACACCCTGCGAGCCGTCCGTGACGCAATCGTAGTTGCCGAACCAGATGCCCACACTCCGGATCTTGGTGGCGAAGTGCGAGGAATCGTAGGCGTTGTCTCCGCCCGCCAGGTCGCGTCCAAAGAAGTTCTTCGCGAAGTCAATGGTTGAAGTGAATGGAATGACCAGGCCTGGCTCGCGCTCCTCGAGGCCGCTCTGCGACGCGAAGGGGAGGCAGGAGCGGCGAAATTCCTGGAGAGCGAAGAGGTCGTCCACCCTGCACTCTTCGAGCTTCTGGCGCCAGAGAGGGTCGCCTACCGGGCCCGGCAGGATCCGGAACAGCTCGGTGCGGAGCGAGAACCGGCCTGTTTCGGTTTCGGGGTTGTTGAAGCCCAACCGGCCGCGAAGCACGCCCCAGTTAGCGTTCATGCGGGCCAGGATGTCTGCCAGGCCGGGCTCGCCGATGCCGGTCACCCCAAGCACAGGCTGGCCGTTGACCACGCGTCCGAGGGTCCGGGCTCGGACAATCCGGTCCATGAACTGCGTGCCTGGTGCCTGCGTGGTATCGGACGGGAGCAGGCCGGTTTCGTAGTCGTAGGCTTTCGCTGCTAGATAGGTGTAGCGAGCAGCCAGTTCAAAGGCATCGCTATAGCGGCGAAGGGCGTCATTGCGGAAGACGCGGAAGGCCATGTCATTGTAGCGACTGGCGGCAATCCGAGCAGAGGCTGAGGTGCGGAAGCTTTCGCGCTCCTGCAGCAGGCGTTCACCTTCGGCCACGACAGATTGAAAGGCAGCCTGGGCGTCGGAGGCTTTCTGAAGAGCCACCAGTAAAGCGCTGGCACTTTCGCGCTGGTTTCGGGCCAAGTCCACAATAGCCATGCGCATTTCCTGATCCTGAATGTGGAATGTGTCCTGTGCGATCTGGGTTTCAAGCAGGAGCTGCATGGTTTCAGACATTGCGTCCATGAGGTCACCTCTGGCACCAGCCCCCACCCAGAGGGACGCCCCGGCAAGTCCAGTCATCAGGGATACGAATTCAGTTTTCGGTATTGTACTCAACCCGACAGTCGCCTCGCCCCCCCTGGAGATTGCTCGAGCAGCGGCTGAGAGCCAAGTGTATGCGATGCTGGAGCTGTTGAGCCACGTGACATTGTTCCTCTGGTCCCGCATGGTGTCATACCACCCATTGTATTGGACGTACCAATCGAACCTATCCTTCAGTTCTTGCAGTTTGTTCTCGTAGGTTGTTTTGGCGGTCCGGAGTTCCAGCAATGCAACCAGGCAATCTCGATAGGCTCTCTGAATTTCGCCCTCCGCCCTGCGATCGCCACTCCATTCTTCGGGTTTGATGAGGAGGCCGTTCGCTGCGAGATGAAATGTTATATTGGTGCTCTGCAAGGGAACGGAAGCAAACTTTCCTCCTTCGAGTAAATCTGATGCTTTCAGGCTATTGGTGCTTACAGTGTTAGTGCCGATGTCAGTGCGCTTGTCGAAACCTAGCGCCTCCAAATCCATGTACATGAAGTGGAACAGGTCGGGGCCATCATAGCCTTGGGCGTAGGTGCCGTTGGTGCCGATGTCGTTGGCGTAGGGGTAGCCGAAGATTTCGATCAGGCGATGTGTGTAGTCCATTTCCTGATCTGCGACAGATTCCTCAAATTGGAGAGCACTCTCTGATTGTTGCCGCAACAATCGCACCGTCTCCTGGACGGCATCAAAGGTCGTGTGAGCGTTTGCCAGGGTGCCTACCGCCCGCTCGTACACCTGTTCGAAATGCGTCTTGCCGGCATCAATGTCAGCCGCGCTGATGTCGAATGGCACCGCCCCCCGGGCCAGACCGAGCGGATTGAGGCCCTGGTCCACCTGGTCCAGTTCTCGTTGAAGGGCGGCATATTGAGTGACGATTTCCCGCAGCGACTTGACTGAAGAGCGGTCGATACTGGTGATGTTACCTTCGATCGCCACATCCACCTTTGACGTAGACAGCAGCGACTGGGCGGCGGCCCAGTTGTAGAAGGCGCCCATGCCCGTTCGGCCAATCCATTCAGTCACGCCCCAGGCGCGATCCGGATCGGTATCCAGCCGGCTGGTATAGGCGGAGTCGGCGCTGTCGGTGTAGGCTTTGCGGCTGGCGCGGCGGGCCACTTCCAGCCCGGTGCGGGCCAGCGCGGCGGAGGCTTCGGCGAAGCGCGTCTCGTCGTCATAGTCGGCGCTGATGGTCTGGTAGTCGAGCAGCAGCGAGGTGATGGAAGGGTCGCCCCAGTTGAAGTAGGGATTGCGCAGGAGGTAGTAATACCCTTTCAGAGCGCTCAGGTAATGGCCATAGGCGTCGCCGTGGCCTTGTGGGTAGAGGCCGGCGGCGGTGTCGGCGGTAATGGTCACATTGTCCGAGCTGTGGATGTTGTAGTTAACCGCATAGGCGACTTCGCCAGCGTCGAGGCCGCGGGTGAAGTTCCAGAGCAGCCGGTTGTAGTAAGGGTAATTGCCCACACCGGGCGCCAGCGTGGGCGTGCCCCGGCCGCGCAGCAGCGCGAGTTCCTCGTCGAGGAGGGTGGGGACCTGGTTGGCGAAGCAGAACAGCGAGGACGAGAAGGCGCCGTAGTCAATCGGCAGTACCGCGCCGTTATTGATGACGGTGGTGCTCCCGAAGCCAATGGTTGGATCGAGCGCGTCGGCGAAGGCGTCATTGCCAAGCATCATGTAGAGCGCATGCAGGCGGCTGGCGGCCAGCAACAGTTGCTGGTTGACGGCGGGGCTATTGATTCCCAGGTCCAGGCTGAGCCGCCGGGCACGGTTGAGCACGGTCTGGTAGAGCTCGATCAGCCCAACATCATTGACCGCTTCCATGTTCAACGCGACGTCGCCGACGTATGGTCTGCCGGCCTGCTGGACCATGCTGACGTGCGTTTCGGTCGGGTTGCTGTAAAGGTCGCGCAACCGCTGCTCGAACGGATTGATGGAGAACATCACGCGTTGCACCCACCCTTCGGCCAAAGCAAAGTCGGCGTAATCGCTCCAGTCCGGACCGACGACCGCCAAGGCCGGCGAATTGGTGGTTGCGCGATACCGCACTGTGAAGAAGCGGTTGACGAGATCCTGGAGCGTCGCGCCCATGCCGCCGATCCGCAGCCGGGTGAGCCCATCTTCCTGGGCGAAGGGCAGCGAGGGATCGCCTGAGGGGAGGCTGGGAACGGTGCCATCGGTGGGCGGGTCCACGGCCACCCACTGGAACTCGAACAGATCGGCGTCGCCGGCGAAGCTCTCGCTGAAGAGAATGTTCATCTGTTCGGAGAGCAGGTTGAGGGGGTCCTTCAACGGGATGAGGAAACCCGTGTAGAGTTCCGGCAGCACTTTGATGACTGACAGTGAGATCGGCGCGCCAGGGGAAAGGTTGGTCGAGTTGTTGAAGGCGAGCGTGACGTAGCCCGCCCCGCGGCCGACCGCCCCCAGCGCCAGGTGGTCAAAGGAGTCGTTAGGCGCGACCTCGACGACATCCGTTGGGAACAGGTCGATGGCCGCGCACCAGTCGTTCGTCTTGGCTTCAACCGTGCAAATCGCCTTGAGTTCGTCGCGCTGTCGGGCGCTGAGGCGGTTGACCTGCAGCCAGGACTGGCCCGTCGCCGGCTCCATCAGCCGCCCAATAAAGCGGAGCTTTTTGCGTGGGGGATCGTAGTAGAAGCGGTCGCTCAAGTCGGGCGGCAGGTTCTGGAAGTAGGTCATGCCCTGCCGCGACAAGGTGTTGCCGTCCGGGCCACTGGTGAACCCATAATCGCTGAGCGGTTCAAGGAACTCCACGTCTCGCGCGACGGTTGGATCGAACAGCCTCACCGAAACGGCGGCCGGATCCCCCGCAACAACCGCCGATTGCTGGAATGCAATATCGACGCTGGCCTGGTTCCAAATCTCAGGCAGATACTCCCCGGCGCGGGTCAGGGTCTGCCCCACCTTCATTTCCGGAACGTTGGTTGGCCAGGAAAGTGTCCATCGCACCGGTTGCGGTGTACCATTGGTCGGGTTGGTGGCGCCATCGGGAAGCCACGGGATTGGGTTGCCTGCTGCCGGCTGCGTTGAGGCCTCGGGAAACCAGAAGCCGAGCTGCATCGGATAGTAGTTGGCCATCACCACCGCCGTGTTGGTTTCGCCCGGCCCGGACCCGACTGCCCACCAGGTGAGGTTCCGGTCGCGCCAGGCCCATGGCGTCGTGGCCGTCGTGGGCTCGGCGTTCAGCATCAGGTCCAGCGGACGCGGGCCGCGCAACGGATCGCCGACCACCGCCGAGTATTCAAAAGCCGGATACTGGGCGTTGGTGCGGATGACATGGAACACCCGCATCAGGGGATGGCCGGTGTCCGGGTCGGTGTAATTGACCAGCACGAACGGCGGGGATGACTGTGGGATGTTCAGGTCGTCGCGCAATGCGTAGGCCACCCAACCGCCCTGATCCTGGCCCATGAGCGCATGTTCCTCGTTCGGGTTGTAGCCGGGCAAACTGATATTGTTCTGGGCGTAGATGGACGCTGTATCGCCGGATTGGAATGCCGGTGAACCTTTGCCAGAGGCGAGTACAATCTCCGGCGCGTTGTTCACAGCCCACACATTGCTATACGCACAAGCCCAGGCAGGGAAATAGACCGGCTCGGGCATATCCGTTTGCTGCACCCGCTGCGCCCACCAAACTTCCAACCGGCCGCCGTTTACGCCGAAGATGTACGTCTCCGCGTTGGGCTCTTCGACCGTAGGATAGCGGTAAAGGGCGGCGTTGTATGGCGCGCGGACAGGCGGATCATCGCGGCCAGGCGGATCATAGACGTAACCGTGGTCGGGGGAGAACGCGGCGCCCACCGGCGTCGCGCCGGGCTGAACAAATGTTGCGTTGGTGAAGGAAGCGTGCCGTCCGCCCCCGGCCAGGTCCAAAAGCATTGCATTGGTTCCGTCGCTCTCGACCGGGTAGTAGGCCAGCAGGTTTGTCAGCACGTCGCCGGCCAGCGAGTGAGACAGCGCCAGGGCGACCTCGGCGGGAGAGAGTGCCTTGCTCCAGAGCCGGATCTCATCCAGTTGGCCTTTGAGGAAAAAGTTGGTTTCGACAACTGTTCCCCAACCGATCCGCAGCGGGCTGGCGTTGTTCTGGAGAGCCACAGTCTCAAAGCCGGCAGAGCCACATGCCTGGCCGTTGGCAAAGAGCGTCGCGCCGTTGCTGCTGACTGATAGCGCGGCGTGACACCACTGGCCGTTTTCCAACGCCACACCCTTCAGCTCAAAGAGCGTCGCCACTGCTGGGTTGGTCGTCTGCATCCAGGCTGTCAACCATCCGCTGCCGTTAACCCCCAGCATGAACTCCCAGGCGTTGGTGCCCCAGCTCCGGCTCAACAGCGGCTTGAGCTTGCCGTTGTTGGCGTTCGAGACCGCGAACCAGCATTCGACCGTAAATTCCCCGGGCAGGCCAGGGAAGTTCGTCACAGTCGCCGTACCTGCGCCGCCGTTGAATCGCAGCGCTTCCAGGCTCAATGCCGGCTGCAACTGGGCGCCGACCGGCCAACGCAGCGGGTCCGCCCCGCTAAACTGGTTGGTGTGATAGACGGAGCGCACCGCCTGGAACCACACATTATCGTTGGCCGTGAACTGCAAGAGCGAATAACCTTCGCTCGTGCTGTTAAACACGCCTTGAGCCGATAAATGGGCATGGCCGGGCGGTTCCTGCGCGTCCATCAGCTTGGGCGATAACGTCATCGAGGTCAGCACGTCGGCTCCGAGGCTGTTGGTCGAGCCGCGGACATAGGGCTGGGCGTCGCCGGGCCAGGCCGCCGCATACCAATCCACTTCATACGGCCACAGCGTGCCCATCGGGTCCGCCTCCTCCCAATACACCTCGATCATCCACGGCGCGGAAGTCGAGGGCCGGATGGCATAGACCCAGCCGTTCTTCGGGCTGTGCGTGTACTGGCCCTGGTGCTGATAGACGTAGGCCGGCGCGTCCAGGCCCCGCGTCACGTGCGCAACCAGCCCCCGGTCGCCGTACGGGCTATCTTCGGGCAGCAGGCGCTTGGAAACCCCCGCCTTGAGAGTATTCACTTGCGGCCGGCGCACTTCCACCACCACCACTCCGCCGGGCACCTGGTCCCTCAGATCACCGGTCTTGAAGTACTGCATGACCACCATGCCCTGCAGTGGATTGCCATTCGGATCGGGGCCGGGCGCGGCATGGAGCTGGCCGGAGCTGTCAACCATCAGGCCGCGCACCAGGCCGCTGCTGTTGGTTTGGGGGGCGGTGATGCTGTTGTTCCAGTGGAACTTGACGTGGCGGCCCTGCAAATTGATTGTCGGCGCGCCGTAGGGCGGCTCGGTCCAATAGACGCGGAACGGCCGTCCGGAGGGTGTGCCGCTAACCAGATACGTGCGCGTGATGTTGGTGTTGCTGGCCCCATCGGTGAACACCCAGGTAATCGTCACTTGCCCGCCGCCAATCGCATAGACTTGCTGGACTGAAGGCTCGTAGATGGCGTTTGCGGGGGAGATATTGGTTTGGCCCATGGCGGCCCAATTGATGAACCAATTCGTGCCCAACACTTCCGTCGGCGCTGCGATTTGATCGCCCAGGAAATAGTCCGGCCGGTTGCCGGTGACTACATGCCCGAACGAGCTGTAGGGCAGGGCATGGGAGGCCTGGTAGCCCGTTGGCTCATTGGTGCTCGCCGCGTCATAGACGTTATAGGGATACCGCCTGACGCCGGTGTCATTCGTGCGCACCACGGTGTTTCCGCCCGCGTTGATCGGCACGCTGGTCAGGTTGGTGCTGGCCCAGAGGTTCGGCGTGTTGGTGTTGTAGACCGGTAGAGGTCGGGTTGGAAATTGCACCCGGTGCCCGCCTATATCGGCAGCGAGAAGGGCGCTAGGCCACGCCCCCATTGCGGCCAGCGCCCACGCCAGGCCCAACCGCTTCAGCTTTCTCAAGTTCGGTGGCATAAGATTTCGTGCGATTAAAGATTAAAGGGAGCAACAGGTCATATAACGACGTCTCGTGTTCGTCGCCCGCCTCAGCTAATACTTGATGATGTAGTTCACGTAGGCGTTCTTCGGGCGCGTATCGCCGGCGTAACCGGGGTTCGCGGCAGTCTGGGTAGACCAAATAGAGCCACCGCCATCGTCATTGATCTTGAGGGGATGATCGGAGCCGGTCGTGCCCTGAAAGGAACGGTAGTGCTGGTAGAGATTCTTCTCCAGAGAGTGATAGTGGGAAGCAAGACCGTCGGATTGCACTGACCCGACGTTGTTACCAGCATTCCCTCCATTGCGAGCTGGGCGACTGGCGGCCTCGGGATCCTTCCATACGGAATCGTTTTGGCTTCCGTTTACTCCGCGCAGAAACATGCCGCGCAAATCCGGAAGGTTGAACGAGGTGCTCCCATTGCCAATTCCCCAGGCAGTTCCCACCTGGGAAAAGAGACGACTGTAAGTCGAGCGGCTCACCCATGATCCATCGCACAGCAGCCAGCCCGAGGGGGGAGGGACGGCATGGCCGCCAAAAGCCACAATCGTTCCCGGTGGGACAAGTTGGTCCAGCAATGCCTGAGCAAGGTTGTTGATGTTGATGTTGGTCAACCCTCCGCCGTTGCCGTTAAAGGTGTCCGCTGTCACGTCGCCAAGCGTCGTGAGCGATCCCACACTGGCCTTCTCGACTACCGTCAGCTCATTGTTGACCATGAAGTTCTGCCGTGGCGTCAGGTCGTGTGCCAGCATGGCGTAGGGCGAGGCGACGAAACGCTGCCGGGGGCGGATGGGCGTGGAGCCGACGACGGTGAGTTCCAGGTAGCGCTCGTCGCTCCCCGCGCTCGTGAACACTCCATAGAGGCTGACGTCCGGCGAGTCTGAGAGGGGGGCGCCTTCGGAAGACAGCACGACGTTGAACGCGCCGTTGGTGTCGGGGGTGATCCGGAACATGCGGCCCCATTTGATGCGATTGGTCTCGGTGAGGGTCGGGGAGTCCCAGATTCGGAATTGGACATCCGTGGGCATCGCGATTGGAGCGCCCTGGCCGTCGAGCAGGATGCCCTGATAGTTCAGGCGATCCGGCACCGCCTGCGCCAGCAGGCAGGGAACGCCGAGCCAGAGGGCCAGGGCCAGTAGGATGATACGTTGCGCCACCTTTAGGGCGGTCCGGGAGGTCTGGTGTTGATTTAGTTTCATAGCATTATCATGTGTTGCTGAATTCGAATTGGTTGATCCGTAAAGCATGCAAGTCATTCCGTGGAGCCGACTCGGCTCACGCGTTTCAAGGTGAAGGCCCCGCGCAGCGTGATCGGTGTGCGGCGGAGGTTCAGGATTTCCTGTTCATAGGTGCCGGTGACGGTCTCATCGGGCCGCCACAACGTCGCCCCCAGGCTTGGGTCCGGTTCAGTGTTCCAGGTGAAGTGGACCCGATTGGTGATGGTAAAGCCCTCTTCGCCTTCGTTTAACGTGCTTCCGTTCGGGCGTAGATTATCGTGGTCGGGGTGATAGACGTGTTTGAACGGGTTGAGCGGGTCGTCGTAATCAACCACGTATTCGCCCTCCAGTTGGTTGAGGAAGCCGGCGCCGTTCAAGCCGACCGGCGCAATGCGGCCGAAGGCGGCGGAGCCGACGCGGGTCACCACCGTGGCGCCGGCGGGAACGTTGGCCGCGTCGGTGTAGATGCGGTTGACGACGTTGCTGTTGGCATCCGGCAGCGCCGCGATGACCGCGCTGGAGAGCAGCTTGTTGTTGTCGCCGGTGCCGGCATGCAGGATCAACCGCAGCGGGAAGGCGCCGCTCGTCGGCAGAGGCGCCGTTGTAAATGCGCGCGCGGTTTCAGAAGGTTTTGAAATGGTTTCAGATGGTCTAGCC
>DAOTCE010000061.1 GCA_035452965.1 Candidatus Paceibacterota bacterium
TCTTCTCCACCAACTCCTTCGCCTCGCGCAGCAGGATGCGGGCGATGAGCCACTCGGGCCAGTTCTCGCCCAGGTCGCCGCTCTCCAGCTTCGGCAGGTTGGTCTCGAAGACCTGCGTCGCTTGCGCCAGAGACTTCCGGGCTTCCTCGGGCTGCTTGAGTTGCTGCTGGGCCATCGCCAGCACCGCGCCAGCGGAGACGACGGTAGTGTAATTGGTTCCGCTCCTCACCAAGCTCTTCTTTGCCCAATCAACCGCATTGTGCAAGTGTCCTTGCCGATACTCGACCAAACCCTTGACTAGTTGGAAGTAAGGCAGACGAAAGTGGTTGGTGCCGCGCGTGACGGCGACCTCGGCCAGGCCCGCTGGTACCGCCCATCCACTGTCCTTGGGTTGTAGCGACATCTCCATCGCGGCTTCTGCCACCGTTTCGGGGTCTTCCCCCCAGGTGGTGACAGAGATCACCCGCCGGCGGTTGTTGTAGCCGTTCGTGTCGCCCGTTTCCGCCAGCAACGGGCCCAAAGCCAACGTCCAGCGCACATCAGCTTTGGCGAGTTGAGATAGGTCCTTGACTGCCGCCTGCCACTGCCCTTGCTGGCCATAAAGATAGGCGCGAAACATCAGGTACGAGCCAGGGTTAGGCTCTTTATCCACGGCTCGGGTGATGGCCATCATGGCCTTTTCCCAACTCTGCCGGTCCTCGCTGCTGCCGCCGAGGCCAAAGTTCACCTTCAGACTCTGATGCTTTAGGTCCCGCGCTTCCGCCAGTTTTCCTTGCTGCAGGAGTACCCACGCGAGGGCAGCCAGAGACTCAGCCACCTGCCGATCTTCGCTCCCCAAGAGCTTCTTCCGCATGGCCAGGGCCTCGCGATGCATCGCTTCCGCCTCCGCCAACTTGCCTTGCTGCTGGAGTACCCACGCGAGGGCAGCCAGAGGCTCAGCCACCTGCCGATCTTCGCTCCCCAAGAGCTTCTTCCGCATGGCCAAGGCCTCGCGATGCATCGCCTCCGCCTCCGCCAACTTGCCTTGCTGCTGGAGTACCTCTGCGAGTCCAGCCAGGGACTGGGCCACCTGCCGGTCTTCGTTTCCCAAGAGCTTCTTTCGCATGACCAACCCCTCACGATACATCGCCTCTGCTTCGGCCAGCTTGCTTTCCCGCCTTAGCACACTTGTAAGACCGTCCTGCAATTGCAGGAATGTGGGAATATCCTCAGGCATGTCATTGGGGTCCCTTATTTGTGCGGCGAGCGCTTCGCGATAGGTGGCCTCCGCGTCCTTGAATTTGCCCATTCGCTCGAGCGCCGATGCTCGGGTGCAGGATGAGAGGCTATCGCTGGGGTCAGCGGCGGCAAGAACCTTCTCGTCTATCGCCTGCGCCTCGCCGCGCACAGTCTCCGCCTGTTCGAGTTTTCCCAGTGCGTCATAGATCCCAGCGAGACAGCGAAGCGATACGGCTACTTGGGGGCTTTCATTCCCCAGAAGCCTCTGCTGCATCGCCAGAGCCTCCCTACAAACGGCCTCCGCCTCCACAAGCTTCCGCTGCTCCAAGAGAACCGTAGCGAGGACCGTCAACCGCGATGCTACAGACAGGCTTTCCATGCCACATTCTCTCTTGGTAATCGCAAGTGCTTCGCGGCACATCGCTTCTGCCTCTTCTAGCTTGCCTTGTCCTTTCAACATGTTTGCAAGGTTTGCCAAGAATCCAGCCACTAGACCGCGGTTATTACCGGACAGCTTCCTCCCCATCGCCACGGCTTCGCGCAGCATCGTCTCCGCCTCCGCCTTCTTGCCCTGTCGGCTGAGATTCAACGCGAAGTTGTTCAGCGTGACGGCGATTTCCCTATGCTCAGGACCGAAAGCCTTACGCTGCATTGCCAGAGTCTGGCGAAACAATTCCTCAGCTTGTGTCAGGTTGCCTCGCTTCTCGACCACACGGGCGAGTGCACGAAGGTATTTGGCCACATCCGGATGCCGGGGCCCCAGCAGCTTCTGGCGGATCGCCAAAGCCTCGCGTCTTGCTGCCTCTGCTTCGACCAGTTTTCTCTCCCACTCAAGTGCCCACGCAAGGGTTTCGAGTGACTCGGCCACGACAAGGTTTTCTCTTCCTAGCAGGCTGATCTGCAGCGCGAGCGCCTTCCGTAGCGGCAGCTCAGCTTTGTGGTATTGGGAGATTGAAACATATGCCTTACCAATAGTGAGGTTCACTCGTGCCTGTGTTTCTGGGTGGTCCTTCAACTCGTCGTCTACCCGCGTCGCCGCTTTATCCAGCATTCCGCGGAGCAGCACCGTATCCCTGCCTTTCGCTTCCTCAGGCCGTACGCTGTTAAGCATGTCTTCCAGAAAGCTGGCTACCGTCTGCGCCTGTTTCTCCGCCCGCTTGGCCCGCACCATCTGCCACGTGCTCACTACCACGCCCGCAACCAGCAGGAGGATCAGGACAGCAGCCGTCGCCAGGCCAAACCGATGCCGGCTGACATATTTGCTCAGCCGATACGTTGCGCTGGGGGCTGCCGCTGTCACTGGTTCATCGCTCAGATGCCGCTCAACGTCGTGCGCCAGACCGTTCGCTGTCTCGTAGCGCCGCCGCCGATCCTTCTCCAGGCACTTCATCACGATCCAGTCCAGGTCCCCACGAACCTCTTTCCATTGCGGAATGCGGAGTGCGGAGTGCGGAATAGCAGAAGGCGGGGCCGTCGATTGCCGAGTGCGGAGCGCGGAATGCGGAGTGGCGGCGAGTTTGGTCGAGGGCTTCACCGGCTCGGTCTCGCGGATGATGCGGCGCATCTCGTCCAAGCCCGCCTTCATAAGCGTTTCCGGATCGAAAGGAGGCTTGCCTGTCAGGATTTCGTAGAGCAGGACGCCGAGCGCGTAGATGTCGGTGCGGGTATCTATGTCCAAACCGCTCAACTCCGCCTGCTCCGGACTCATATACGCTGGCGTCCCAATGAACTGCTGGAACGCCGTGAACACCGTCTTGTCCGTCAGCGGCTGCTGTGTCGCCTTGGCGATGCCAAAATCAATCACCTTGGGCACCGGCACGCCGTCGTGCAGGGTGACCAGAATGTTCGACGGCTTGATGTCCCGGTGGATGATCCCTTTCTGATGCGCGTGCTGGATGGCATGACACACTTGCATGAACAACTCCAGCCGCTCCTTCGTGTTCAGGTGGTTCTGGTCGCAGTAGTCGGTGATCTTGATGCCCTTGACCAGTTCCATGACGAAATAGGGCCGGCCAGTGTCGGTCGCCCCGGCATCCAGCACCTTGGCGATGTTGGGATGGTCCATCAGTGCCAGCGCTTGCCGCTCGGCCTCGAACCGGGCGACGACCGATTTGGTATCCATGCCCAGCTTGATCACCTTGAAGGCGACGCGGCGGCGGATGGGCTCGGCCTGCTCGGCCATATAAACCACGCCGCAGCCGCCTTCGCCAATCTGTTCAAGCAGCTTGTAGTGGCCGATACGGTCTCCGGGTTTCTCGGAGACGGGCAGGGATTCGAGAGAGATTTGGATGGTGGCGCCGGGTGGGGGCGGCGTGGGGGGCCTCCTCTTCCCGGCTTTCTCCTCCGGTGGAGGAGAGGGAGAACCCGCGGCTCCGGGATTGGCGGCCAAGAATGTCCGCGCTCCGGAACCGTGTTCGAGGAAATCATTGGTGGGCTGGGCGGCGGCAAGCAGGGCTTCGACGCGCTGGCGGAGTTGCTCGTCCTCGGCGCACGCTCCCTTGAGGAACGCCGCCCGCGCCTCCGGCGTCGGCAACCCCATCGCCTCGTTGAACAAGCTCTCTTCGCGTTGGCTCTTGTCGTTCATTTGGCTTCAACTATCCCTTTCGCCTCCCGCATGAGCGTCTCGGCGATGATCCAATCGTTCCATGCGGGGCCTAAATCGCCGCTGTCCGCTTTCGGCAGTTTCTGCGACGCCAGGTCGGTTCCCGTCGCCAGCGTCTTGCGAGCTTCGCCCACCTGCTTTAGCTGATACTGCGACATGGCCAGGACCATATAGGCTTGCACATCGCGGTAGTCATCCCGAGACCGCTTGCTGTCCAAGGCCTTCCGAAGCCACTCGGCAGCGCTGGCAAATCGATCCTGACGATACTCTGCCAACCCTTTGCTGAACTGGAAATAGGGGAGCAAGGAATGGTTCGTGTCAGCTCTGATAGCAACCTCCGCCATCTTGCTGACGATTGCCATGTCTGCGCCGGATGACGGTAGAATCAGACAGGCCTTGGCCATGCGCTCGGCGACCGTCGGGTTGGTGGTTTCACCAAACTGGGCGATAACCTTCTGGCAGCAGCGGCGGTAACCTTCAGCGTCTCCGGCGGCCACCAGCGCCGGGGCCAGCAAATGATAAAACAGGTGATTATCCGGATGAGCTTCCGCGAGCTTGGAAAAATCGCCTGCGGCCTCTTTGTAATGCTTCTTACGAGCGGACAAGTTCCCACGCTGCGTTTGGATAGTTGTAATGTTCTCAGGTGAAACCCTCTTGGCGGGAGGCTGGCTCTTTTCCAAGTCAGCCAGTTTCTTGCGCCACTCTGCTGCTTGCTCGGGCCGGCCAGTTTCGTCGTACAATTGCACGAGAATCGGAATGGTCTGCTGGAGGAGACTTATTCTTCCACCCGGATCGGCCACCTCTTGAACTCGCTCCATCATCCCTTGGCAGCCATCGAGCATCAATGGTTCGGCTTCCTTGTGCTTCTTCTGATCCATCAGGATTGCGCCCACGAAGAAGCGGCTTTGAAAGACATCCCAATCATTTGGGTGGACCTTCTCGTGGATTCTCAGGCACTCACGATACGTCTTTTCAGCCTCTGCATACTTGCCCTCCGCCCTAAGCACCGTTCCCAGAGAACTCAATGTGCGAGCGACCGCCACATCTTCACCACGCCCCACCTTCCTTAGCAGTGCAAGCGCCTCGCGGAACATCGCCTCCCGCTCTGCCAGCTTGCCTGCGTTAGCAAGGCCTTGGGCTTGCTTTCTCACTCCATCGACCGCGCCGATTTCGCCCCGAAGGAGGCTGGTTGCCTCCCGCAAGAGGATGCGGGCGATGAGCCACTCCGGCCAGTTCTCGCCCAGGTCGCCGCTCTCCAGCTTCGGCAGCTTGGTCTCGAATACCTGCGTCGCTTGCGCCAGAGACTTGCGGGCCTCGTCAGGTTGCTTGAGCTGCTGCTGCGCCATCGCCAAAACCGCCCCAGCGGAAGCAGCGATGGTGTAATTCGTTCCAGAGCCCGCCAGGCTCTTCTGTGCCCATTCAACCGCACTGTCAAAACGCCCCTGCCGATACTCGACCAGGCCCTTGACGAGCTGAAAGTAAGGCAGCCGGATATGGTTGGTGCCGTGCGTGACGGCGGTCGCGGCCAATTGAGCAGGCGCAGTCCATCCGCCGTCTCTAGGCAGCAACGACATCTCCATCGCCGCTTCTGCCGCCGTCTCCGGGTCTTCTCCCCAGGAAGTGACCGATACCATTCGCCGACGGTTGTCGTAGCCGATCGTGTCGCCCGTTTCTACCAACAACGGACCCAGTGCGAAAGCCGGAAGGTTACGAGAAAGGCTGCTAGCAAGCTTGACAGATCGGGATAAGTCAGTAGCTGCAGCCTGCCATTTGGCCTGTCGACCGTAGATAGCGGCCCGTACGGCCATACATCCATAATCCTGAGGCTTCTTCTCAATCGCGCCGCCAACGACCTCAAGGGCCTTGTCCAGGCTGGGCGGATCTTGGCATAACTGAGCGATACCTAGCTCCACGTACCAGCGTTCAAGAGTTGTTCTTTCGGCTTCCGCAACTTTGCGTTGTCTTGCCAGGACTCCTGCGAGTTGGTCTAGCGACAGGACTATATCCGGATGGTCTCGCCTGAGCAGCTTTCTTCGCATCGCCAGTGCCTCGCGGTGCAGTGCCTCGGCTTCCGCATACTTGCCTTGCAGATCAAGCCCTACCGCAAGGTTATTGAGCGATCGGGCAACATCCTGGTTTTCGTTGCCCAGTAGCCTCCTCCACATTCCCAGAGCTTCGCGGCGGAGAACCTCAGCCTCCGCCAGTTTGCGTTGTTGCAGAAGTAGTCCTCCCAAGCTGTTGAGCTGGTTAGCGATAGTTGGGTGGTCCGAGGGGAAGAGCCGACGCCCCATGGCCAGCGCTTCGCGATACATGTTTTCCGCGTCGTTGAACTTCTTCTGGTCCGCAAGCACTCCTCCGAAGTTGTTCAGCAGATTGGCAATGAGTGGATGGTCGGGACCTTGGAGTTTCTTCCGCATGGCCAAGGCCTCTTGATAGGCGGCCTCAGCCTCCCCAAGCTTTCCCTCTGTTGCTAGCACTCTTGCGAGCCATTCAAGCGACATGGCCACCTCCGGGTGTTCATTGCTCAGCGACTTTTTCTGCATGGTCAGAGCCTCGCGGAATATGGTTTCGGCCTCCGCTAAGCGACCTTGACCTTTAAGCGCCAATGCGAAACCGCGGAGCAGGGCGGCAACCTCGGAGTTCTCATTGCCGAGCACATGCTTGCTCATGGCTATCGCCTCGCGGTAAATGGCCTCCACTTCCTTTAGCCTGCCTTGCTCACTGGGAACCCACACAAGCTGGCCGACCAAAGTGGCGATATCGGTGCGCTCGGAACCAAACAAGTTCTTGCGGTTAGCAAGAGCCTCGCGGGACAAGGTTTCTGCTTCCGCTGCCTTTCCCTGCCGCCAAAGCTCTATGGAGAGATTTGCGAGCGACCGAGTGACGTCCGGATGCTTGTCGCCCAGCAGCTTCCGTTGCATCGCCAGCGCTTCTCGGAACACCGCTTCGGCATCTGAGTTCTTGCCTTGCAAGCGATGCAGGAAGCCAAGGTCGGCAAGGGAGACGGCGACCTTTCGATGCTCGCGGCCAAAGAACTTTCTTCGGTTAGCCAGTGCGCCACGATACATGGCCTCAGCCTCGCCATACCGTCCAAGCGTCTGATACACCCCACCGATGGTGCTCTGCAATTCTCCTGCAACTTCCGGCTGGCCCTGAAGCTCCTTGGCCACGCGCGCCGCTGCCTTGTCCAGAATCTCCCGCAGCAACTTGGTATCCTGGCCTCGGGCCTCCTCAGGCCGCACACTATTCAACATGTCCTCCAGGAAGCTCGCCACCGTTCGCGCCTGCTTCTCCGCCCGCGTCGCACGCGCCATTTGCCACGTGCTTACCACCACGCCTGCAATCAGGAGCAGAATGATCGCACTGGCTGTCGCAAAACCATACCGATGCCGTCGCACAAACTTCCCCATCCGGTACATCGCCCCGGGCGCCCCGGCTTCAACCGGCTCGTTGTTCAAGTGATGGCCTAGGTCGTCCGCCAGGGAATCTGCCGTGGGATACCGCCGCGCCCGGTTCTTTTCCAGGCACTTCATCACGATCCAATCCAGATCGCCACGAACGTCTTTCCAGTGCGGAGCCGTCGATTGCGGAGTGCGGAGTGCGGAGTGCGGAGTGGTGGCCAGTTTGGTCGAGGGTTTGGGCGGCTCGGTCTCGCGGATGATCCGTCGCATTTCGTCCAGGCCGACCTTCATCAGCGTTTCCGGCTCAAAGGGCGGCTTGCCGGTGAGCAGTTCGTAGAGGAGGACGCCGAGCGCGTAGATGTCCGTGCGGGTATCTATGTCCAACCCGCTCAGCTCGGCTTGCTCGGGGCTCATGTAGGCCGGGGTGCCGATGAATTGACCAAAGGCGGTGAAGACGGTCTTGTCGGTCAACGGCTGCTGGGTGGCCTTGGCAATGCCGAAGTCAATCACCTTGGGCACGGGCACACCGTCGTGTGAGCACACCAGGACGTTGGAGGGTTTGATGTCCCGATGGATGATGCCCTTCTGGTGCGCGTGCTGAATGGCGTGGCAGACCTGGATGAACAGGTCCAGCCGCTCCTTCGTGTCCAGGTGGTTCTGGTCGCAGTAATCGGTGATCTTGATGCCCTTGACCAGTTCCATGACGAAGTAAGGCCTGCCTGTCTCGGTCGCCCCGGCATCCAGCACCTTGGCGATGTTGGGATGGTCCATCAGCGCCAGGGCCTGGCGTTCGGCCTCGAAGCGGGCGACGACCGACTTGGTGTCCATGCCCAGCTTGATGACTTTGAAGGCGACCTGCCGCCGGATCGGCTCGGTCTGCTGGGCCATATAAACCACGCCGCAGCCGCCCTCACCGATCTGTTCCAGCAACTTGTAGTGGCCAATGCGGTCGCCGGGCTTCTCGGAGACGGGCAGGGAGTTGAGGGAGATTGTAACGGTGGCGCCGGGTGGAGTTGGCGTGGTGGCCCTCCTCTCCCCGGCCCTCTCCTCCGGTGGAGGAGAGGGAGAAGCGGCGGCTCCGGGACTGGCGGACAGGAATGTCCGCGCTCCGGGGGCGGCTTGTTCGAGGAAGTCGTTGGTGGGCTGGGCGGCCTGGAGGAGGGCCTCGACGCGCTGGCGGAGTTGGTCATCGCCGGCGCAGGCTTCGCGCAGGAACACCGCCCGCGCCTCCGGCGTCGGCAACCCCATCGCCTCGTTGAACAAGCTCTCTTCGCGATTCCCAGTCCCACTCATACCTTACCTCTGTTGGTTGCGTTTGTATCCGTTGATGAAAGGGGCGTAAAGGGGAAAGTCATCATGGTGGCTCTCGCCGTTGTCCGGCCTCAGAAGTTGAAGTTCACCAGCGCGATGCCCTCGCGAGGCTCCATTCGCTCGAAGGCGTTCCCGGACAGCGGATTGGTGTCCGTGCTGGAAGACCAACCCGGCCTGGCGGTGGTGCAGCCTTGCAGGAGCAGCGCGGTGGCGGCCACGGCAAGGAGCAGGGCGGGGCCGAAGGTTTCCCGCACGGTGCGTCCGACGGGGGTGGCGTTGGCAGTATTGGTTTTCATAGCTTTTTCTCTTTCGGTTTGTCGGCTCTGGTCCTGGTTACTCATTTCACTTTGGAAATGCCGTTCTACCCACCAATGCGGAATCCGGCGGCAAAAGGGATCACGGCGCCCGCAAAAAAAAGGGGTCAAACCATCAAGGGTGCATCAAGCAGCTGACTGGGAGCAATGGGGACGGGGTTAGTGTGCGATTATTCGGGACATTCTCATGGATATGGGCTTTTCTTGGGGATGCCAAAACCGCGACGTATGCCGGAACCGGATGAGCAGGTCGTGCTGGATGAGCTGCAGGTTGTTCTGGTTCCGGCCCAACAGAAAGCCAAGTGGGACCGTCTGGTTGGCCAGCACCATTATCTTAAGAGCGCCCGGTTAGTGGGCGAGCAACTCCGCTACGCGGTGACCGACGCCAGCGGTCGCTGGTTGGCGCTGATCGGCTGGAGTGCTCCGGCCCTTCATCTCAAGGCCCGGGACCAATCCATTGAATGGACCGATGCGCAGCGCCAAGCCCGGCTGCATTTGCTAGCCCAGAACAGTCGGTTTGTCATTTTGGGGGATCGGCAGCAACTGCCCAATCTGGCCACCCGGGCGATGGCCCGGTGTCTGAGCCGCCTCTCGTCGGACTGGCAGAAGGCCTACGGCCATCCGATCGTGATGGTGGAGAGTTTTGTGGATCGGCAACTTTTTCGGGGCACCGCCTACAAGGCCGGCGGCTGGGAGGCCCTGGGTTATAGTTCGGGCTTCAAGCGGGTGAGCGAGGATTTCTACCAGCGGCATGATCGGCCCAAGCAACTGTGGGTCAAGGCACTGGACCAACGGGCGTGGGACTGGCTGCGAGCGGAGCGACTGCCCGCCCATTTGGCCCGCTACCAGAAGCCGGTGCCCCCGGCTTGTCCGGTGGCTGGCCAAGCGGTGGAGAGCTTGTGGGAACGGTTTGAGCGAGTGCCCGAATGGCGGGAACCCAAGGGTAAGCGCCACAAGTTGCCGACGGTATTAACGATCATCGCCTTGGCGTGTCTGGCGGGGGTGGGTCAGGGCTACCGGGCGGTGAGCCGGTTTGCCCGGCGGCTGACCCGGTTGCAGCGTCGCGCCCTGCGGTGCTGGGTGCATCCGGACACGGGCCGGTTGGAGGTGCCCAGTGAAGCCGTGTTTCAACGGGTCTTGCAGGCGGTGCCACGTCAGCAAGTCGAAGCCATCCTGCTGGCGTGGCAGGAGCAAGTGTTGGGGCCGCTGCCGGCCAGCGACGCGGTGGTGATTGATGGCAAGGAAGTCTGCGGCGGCGGCCTGATGCTGGTCAATGCGGTCGCCCAACCCAGCCAGCGCGGCCTGGGGCTGGAGCCGGTGGCCTGCCGGACCAATGAGATTCCCACCGCGCGAACCCTAATTGAGCGTTTGGCGCTGACCGGCCGGTTGGTGCAGATGGATGGAATGCATACCCAGCATCAGACGGTGCAGCAGATTCTCTACGAAAAAGGAGCCGACTATAGTCTCATCCTGCGCGAGAACCAACCCACCCTGCTCAAGACCGCCCAAACCCTCCTGCCGGAGAGCGTTCCCCCCTCAGGTCCAGCGGCGGAGCCAACGCCGGGGACGCCCGGAATATCGGGCGGTGGTGACCCGCACGATTGAGCCCAAGCAATTAGGCTTGGCCGGAGCACTGCAAATTGCGCGGGTGGATCGCCGCATCGGGACGGAGGGGAAGTTGACCCGAACCTGGTTAGCCGCTTCGCTGGGGCCCAAGCAGTTGAGTCCGGCGCAATGGTTGCACCGGGAGCAGGGGCGCTGGGGGATCGAAACGCGTAACCATTACCCCCTGGATGTCACGCACCGCGAAGATGAGAGTCGGGTCCGCCATCGCAATGCCGCTGCGGTGCTGGGACTGCTGCGACGCCTCGCCAACACCCTGCAAAAGCTCTGGGGCCAGGGTCGTCCCAGCCGCCAAGCCACTGCGCGCGACTGGATCGAGGAAAACCAATTCAACCGCTGGCTGGGCATTCGCCTCTTCACCCGCCCAGCCACGGCCAAAAATCCAACCTCAATATGTCGATCCTCCCCTTGATGCCATTGCACACACCGAGCTTGATGCCCCCTTGCCGTGCCCCCCCCCCACCCTTGAAAGTTATGCTTTCGTCTCGCCCGATTCTGAAGTAGATTGA
>DAOTCE010000062.1 GCA_035452965.1 Candidatus Paceibacterota bacterium
TTGCGTAGCCATGTGCGGAAGAGATAAGCGCTGAATGCATCTAAGTGCCAAGCTCCTCCCAAGATAATGTTTCCCGGACCGCAAGGTCCCTAAAGACCCCCGGAAGACCACCGGGTTGATAGGTTAGGCGTGCAAGCGGAGCAATCCGTTTAGCGGACTAATACTAATCGGTCGTGCGGCTTGATCGCTTCTTTCCCTTCCCTGAAGGGCAAGAGCGATTTCAACTCGCGAATTGTAATCCTTGTTTTCTCCTGTGTGCAGTTTTCAGAGAATACCCGTCAGGCGGCGGGCATGTGCTCTTTGATTTTTGAGTGGTTAGTGGTGTATGGATGGCGGCAGCCATGGGTTGCCTGTCACCGAACCCTTGCCGCTCTGACGCTTTTTGGTGGCCTTGAAGCTGTGGTCCGACCCGTTCCCATTCCGAACACGGCCGTCAAACGCAGTCTTGCCGATGGTAGTGGTTTTATAGATTCCGCGAGAGTAGGTCGCCGCCAGTTTTTATCTAGAAGGCCGGAACTCCTGTTCCGGCCTTTTTGCTTGGGTGCGAAGAAGTTGGCGCTCACCTCCTGGCCAGGTTGTGCTGGTGAGCCAGTGCGCGCTGGATGGCATCCAGTATTTCGTCGAGGCGTTTGCCGAGGTCCTCGGCAAGAAACCGGAGCACGAAGTAGCCGTGTTCCTGCAGCGCGACATCCTTGCGCCGGTCCCGCCGGTAAGCCTGGGCATCCGCCAGGTGCTGCCCCCCGTCCAGTTCGATTACCAGCCGGGCGGCTTCGCACAGCAAATCAACTTCCATCCTCCCCTTCGCATCGAAGGGGATTGGGAGTTCCGCGTTGAGCTGGAAGCAGTCGGCGGTCGCCTCGAGCGTTTGCAGGCGCCGAAAGAGAAACGCTTCCGTTGCGCTTCGAGCCCGAGCCACGCCCTCTATCCCGGGCTTTGGTGCCTGGGCCGCATGGAGGAACAAGTTCGCCAGGGGGACATCCACGCCATCGCGCACCAGCCGCTGAACACTCGCGGCGTACTCCCGCTTCCACTCCGGATCTATTGGCAGCGGCACCTCCGCGGGCCAGCCGGGAACGGCGCTGCCCGGCAGCAATAGCGTGTACCCGGCGGCTTCGTAACCTGTGCAGCGTCGGTCGAACATGCGTGCCAGCATTGGCACGTTCAAGTCTGCGTAATCATACACCTGCACCTCGCGCTTGCCTTCGTGCAGCCGGTGCAGCCGCCCCACATACTGCGCGATGGTCCCCCGCCACGAGATCGGCAACGTCAGAAAGAGCGTGTCCAGCCGCGGTTCATCAAAGCCCTCGCCGATATACCGCCCTGTTGCCAGCAACACACAGCCGTCTTCCGCTGGCACTTGGGCGAGCGAAGCCATCGCCGCCCGAATAGCCTTTCTTCCCATGCCCCCTTGCAGGGTGATGACGTGCGGGATCGTCTTCGCCAGTTCCTCGGCCAAGAGTCGCAGATGCTCCGTCCGCTCGGTCAGCACCAGCGGAAACCGACCCGCTTTGACCGCAGCGATTACGTCGGCGCAGATCATTTGGTTGCGGGTGGGCGTCTGCATTAGCGCCGCGGTCAGCTTCTGGAACTCGACGCGCGAATCTGCCGCCGAAATTTCCGTGGCGCGAAAGTTCGTCGGGCGCACCACGACATGATGAGCGAACGGCCGAAGAGCCGCCTGCTGCCGGGCGCTGACACGGTAGCGCACCGGTCCGCATTGCATGAAAATGATCGGTTGATGGCCGTCCTTGCGCGTGATAGAGGCGGAGAGGCCGGTCACGTAGCGCGCCTTGGCGCGACGGGCGACCAGTTCAAAGCTGCTTGCCGGGATGTGGTGGCACTCATCTACCACCAGGTGGCCGTAGGATCCGACACAGTCATGCACGAGACCCTTCCGAACCAGGCTTTGCATGAGGGCCACGTCAATGCGACCGGTGAGGTTCTTCCGACCACCTCCAAGCCGTCCGATAGATTTGGCCGGCACGTCGAGAAAAGACGCCAGCCGTTCCACCCATTGTTCCAGCAGTTGCTGGCGGTGCACGAGAACCAGGCTGTTGACGCCGCGGCGCGCGATAAGCCAGGCTGCAAGAACGGTTTTGCCAAAGGCTGTAGTGGCGGCCAGGACCCCAATATCGTGAGCCGCCATGGCGTTCGCCGCCAACTGCTGTTCCGGCCGCAACTCACCGTGGAAACACACATCGAGTGGTGTGCCGCCAAAGCGTTCGTCGCGCAGGGCCGCTTCGATGCCCAGAGAGTAGAGCAGATCTTGCGTCTCCCCCAGGCAGCCCCGGGGCAGTTCCAGATGCTTCGGCCCGTCCTCGGCGCAATGGATGATGCGCGGTTTGCCGAAGGTGGGCAGCCGCATGCTTTGCGCCCGGTAGAATTCAGGATTTTGGAACGCAGCCAATCGCAGCAGTCGGTTGTGCAGCCCCGGCGGAAGACGCTCTTTGGCGATGTAGATCTGATCGCCGAGCACCAGTTCAAGGGTCATGGGCAAAGGCCCGACTATGGGCGGTTCCTTCCGCCGACGTGACGGCGGAGCGGTCCACGGAAGATCATCCTCCTCCTCGAAGGCCAGGCGCACGCCGGTGATGCGCCCCCGGCGCTCAGCGTCGCGTGCCAGGGATTCTGGTTGTGCGCGGCTGATCTTCTTGGCGGAGGAAAGAACCGCCCATTGGTCTTTGTAGGGCTGGAGGTGCTCGTCCAGGAAAACGCTATTGCCCGCTGCCCGCGGCTTCTTCTGCAGCGGCAGCGCAATCAGATTGCCGAAGCCGCCCTTGGGCAGCGTGTCCTGGTTGGGGAACAGCCGGTCGTAAGAGGCGAGGCCGATTTCCGGGCGGCCTTCCATGGTCTCGGTGAGAAGGTGTGAGCCCACATTCCTTGCCGTGCTTGCAGGAAGCGCCTCGGCAAAGAAGAACCAGAAGTGGCCTCCTTTGCCTGAGCGGGAGCGTTCCAACGCAACGGGCAGCCCCAGCCGCTCACAAGTCTCCTGCAAGGCCCTGGCATCTTCCTGCCAGGCTTCACCGTCGAGATCAATGGCGAGCACGGAACAGGTTTCGTCCGCGAGCATGGGGTAAAGGCCCATGACAAACTCCCGACCCCGCTCGTCCTGTCCTGAGAGATGTTGGCGAATCACCTCGTCGGTTACCTGCATGAGGTACCGATTTGAACAGTCTCCGCATTTCACGCGAGGCTTGTTGCACAAACCGCGGACCCAATCGTTGGCACAAACCGGCTGGTAGCCCGCTCGGCCGGTCTTTCGGCTCTCGAACCGTCGGGCATAAACATCCTCGCGCCCATGGAACAAAGACCGAAACAGGTTGATTTTGGCGGCGGAGGACGACTGGTTTGTGACTACGGCTTCCGCATCCATCAGGCTGTGAATCTGCTGGTTACGCAGGCGGCAGGCGCAGCGCCGAATCCAGCGGCTGCACGTCGGCCAGTTGCTTGCCGGTGGCGCCGCCGCCTAGTTCGGCGAGGCGTTCGCCGGCCGGGCGCACGCGCGTCTGGAAACTCGCCGCGGCGGCGTTGAACGCGCTGTTCGCGCTCTCGAGCCCCGCACGGATCTTCTCGAAGTGCTCGGTGAACTTGACCACGCGCGCGTAGAATTCCTGGGCCGTCTCGGCGATCTTCTGCGCGTTCTCCGTCTGCGCATGTTGCTGCCAGCTTACGCTCACCGATCGCAGCAACGCGATTAGCGACGCTGGTGTGGCGAGCAAAATGCGCTTTTGCGCCGCCCACACGATCAATTCCCGGTCGCCCTCCAGTGCGGCGCTGAACAACGATTCGGCCGGGAGGAACAGCACCACGTAATCGAGCGCGTTGGGAAACTGGCTCGGGTAATCTCGGTCTGCCAGCGCCTTGATGGTCGCCTTGAGTTTCGCCGCGTGCGTCGTCAGCGATTCCGCGCGTTTTGTGGCGTCGGCGCTCTCCAGCGCGCTCAGGAAATCCAGCTCGGGGACTTTGGCGTCCACGATGATGAACCGCTCGCCTGGCAACCGCACGACAAGGTCGGGTTTGGCGTCGCCTTCTTTGGTCTGCTCGCTGAAGTCGCAGTGCGTGCTCATGCCCGCCGCCTCGACGACTCGCCGTAGCGTTTCCTCGCCCCAGCGCCCGCGGGCCTGGCTGGACTTGAGCACCATGCGGAATTGCTGCGTCTCCTGTGCCAGGGCCTGGCTCTGCTGCGACAGCGCTTCGAGCTGCTTCTTCACCTCGCCCAGCGTGCCGGCCTGCGTGGATTCCGCCTGTTGCAGCCGCTTCTGGTAAGTCTCCAACTGCTGCTTCAGCGGCTCGACCAGTGTCTTGATTGCCTCCTGCCGCTGTGCCAAGTCGCCCTTTGCTGTCTCCTGCAGCTTGGAAACCGTTTCTGTGACGCGTTCGATGAACTGGGGCTGCAGCTCGCGCAGCGTGTCCAGGCTCAGGGCTTTGAAGGCAGTCCGCAAGTCCGCCAGCGCCTTTTCCTGCGCTTCCCTGGCATCGCGCAGGGCCTTCTCGTGCAGCGCGCGCTGGTCGGCGATGAGTTTCTCGGCGGCCGACCGGCTCGCTTCAGCGGCGGCCTGCCCGCTGGTGGCCACGGTCAACTGCTCCCGCGCTTTGGCAAGCTCCCCTTCGCGCTGGCCTAACTGCTGCCGCAGCTCGTTGGCCAACCGGTCATCCGGCGCGATAGCCTGACCTCGGCGGTAGAGCCAGCCGATCAGGAAACCGAGCGCGGCTCCTGCCACCGCTCCAATTAGCAGGGCAACTGTGGGGGACATGTGACGCCTGGTGTCACCGATTGGCAGTCGCCCAGCTAATAGTGGGCGATGACCTCAATCTCCACGCTGGCGCCTTTGGGCAACGCGGCCACCTGGATGGTCGAGCGGGCTGGAAAGTCCGCCGTGAGGTACTTTGCGTAAACCTCGTTCATTCCGGCGAAGTCCGCCAGGTTGGTGAGGAACACGGTGCTCTTGACGACATTGGCGAAGGTCAGCTTCTGGTCGTCGAGGATGGCCTGGACGTTTTGGAGAGCGCGTTCGGCCTGCGCCTTAATATCGCCGGTGACGAGGTTGCCGGTGGCGGGATCAAGGGGAATTTGCCCGGCGCAGAACAGCAGGTCGCCGATACGCACGGCGTGGTTGTAGGGCCCGACAGCGGGAGCGGACTTGGCTGGTTTGATGACAGTCTTCTTTAGCATGGCAGTCCGATGTTATCGAGTAACCACGACGGGTCAAGCGGCGGCGGTTGGCCGGGTGCGGCCGGGGAACGGCGCAGCTTGTCAGAGGTACTTGCGCAGGATCGGCTCCAACTCCCTGACGGTCCCGGCGGGCCAGCATTTGCGGTCGGTCATGATTGCGTTTTTGAGCGCGTTGTGGCAGGGCCAGCTTGGCTCGAAGGGGATCTGGGGCATCACCCTGGCAATGATCGCCTTGGCCACCGCGGCATTCTTCATCAGGTTGGCGATCACCATGTCCACCGTGACGTGCGCTTCGTCCAATTTCCAGCAGTCATAGTCGGTGATCATTGCCATCGTGGCGTAGGCAATTTCTGCTTCCCGGGCGCACTTGGCCTCGCCGAGGTTGGTCATGCCGATGACATCGTAGCCGAGCTTGCGGTTGGTGAACGACTCGGCACGGGTGCTGAAGGCGGGTCCTTCCATATTGACGTAAGTCCCGCCGTTGTGGACGCGGGCCTTGAGCGCTCGTGCGGCTTTGAGCAGGAGCAGGCGCAACTCCTCGCAGACCGGCTCGGCGAACGCGATATGCCCAACAATGCCGCGACCGAAATAGGTGTGCGCGAAGGACTGCTTGGCTCGGTCAACAAACTGGTCGGGCAACACGATGTCACAGGGCCGGTACTTGGCCTGGAGCGAACCGACGGCGCTAACACTAATGATCCAGGCCACGCCGAGCTTTTTCATGGCCCAGAGGTTGGCCCGGTGGTTCAGTTCGCTGGGCAGAATGCGGTGCCCCCGCCCATGCCGGGGCAGGAACACCACGTCACGCCCGGCCAGTTTGCCCGTGAGAAACGCGTCTGAGGGCGGTCCGAAGGGGGTCCGGACCTTGACCCACTTCTGGCTGGTGAAGCCCTCGATCTGGTAGAGCCCGCTGCCGCCGATGATGCCGACACGATGTTGAGACATGCGCAGGGTTATAGCGGGTGGCGGGGGAAATGGAAACCGGGAAAAATACCTGTCCCGTTGAAGGCGGATTGCAGGGGCGGGTCGAGGCAATGCTGATGTCTTTTCCCCATAGGGGCGCAACTTTGTTGCTGCGGGAGCTCAGGGGTTATGCCTTGAACCAGAGCTCGCTCGCGATACTCTTCGCGCCGTGAATACAAAGCACGCACAGTGTGCGTTAACGGCCCTGCTTCGGATAGGTGTGGCGGCAAGTGCTCCGGCCTTTAGCGTTACGGGGCGATTGTCGCTAATTCCAATGGTCAGTGGACTGATGTCTCTGGCTTTGGCTGCGCTTGCCGTTGCGGCCGAGCCAGCGGGGACCAACCTCGTGCCCGTAGCCGACGGCGTTGTCCAACCGCGCCGCCCACTTGGTGCCGCCATCGCCGACGCCATGGTCTTCCTCAAGAAAGCCGATCGCGGTTATGTCCCCGGCAAACTCGACGGTCCCCTCGCCGGTTATTTCACCAGCGCCCACGTTCTCACGGACGGCTCGCCCTCCAGCCGCAAGTTCTGCTTCCCCGCACGCCAGCACGCCTACTTCATTAACACTTTCCTCCTGTATAGCCGCTACTCTGGAGAGGCTGAGTGGCTCCAGCGCGCTCGCGATCTGGCCGACTGGAACTTGGCCCATTCCACCCCGGCAGACGCTCGCTACGCCAACATCCCTTGGTCAGTTTACACCGATGGCAAGCCCGGCGGCTCCCAGGACAAAGACTCTCTCGAACCCGACAAGGCGGCCTTCATCGGCACCGCTTACCTCAACCTCTTCGAAGTCACCAAGGACCCGAAATACCTCAACGGCGCCAAAGCCATCGCCAGAACCCTCGCCGCGCGCCAAGGCGACGACGGCTCCTGGCCCTTCCGGGTGCTGCCGCAAGACGGCGTTGTTCGCCAGCAATCCGGCGGCGCGCCGGTATTCTACGTTGAGTTCTTTGAACGCATCCTCCGCCACGACAAGGACCCAGCCTGGCAGACTGCCCACACTCGCGCTCTCAAGCTGATGATTGATCGCAACGTCGAACTGAACCGCTGGGGCACCTACCACGAGGATATCCGCGAACGGCCTGAAACTCACCTCTCGGCTGAGCCGATGTCCTTCACTGCCGCCTGGTTTTTCCGCCAGGGCAAAGACCGGCCCGAGTACATCGCCATGGGCCGGAAGGTCCTCGGCCGCATGGAGGAGAAGCTCGTCCACACCGAAGGTCACCCAGCCGCCCCCGCACCCGCCGTTTCCGAACAGTCCACTTTCCAGCACATGATGCCCGGCCACACCTCTCGCTACTGCGCCGCCCTTGCCCGCCTCTACGTTGCCACAGGCGACCCCGAGGCCAGGCGCAAAGCCCTCTCTGGCTTCAACGCCCTCACTTACATGCAGTCCAAAGCCGGGCTGTTCCGCACCATGTTCCAACTCGTCAACGAGCGTCGTCCTAACCCGAAACGCGAGGACTGGTACTCCCAGCATCTTTATACCGTGTGCCACGTCCTTGAAGCCATGCCCCTGCTCCCGGAAATTGACTCGCGGAGGAAATAGCCGGGGCAAGCCCAAGGATCGAGGTTGTCATGCGCGCAAGCATGACTTTCGGGTTCGCGCAGGGCCAAACGGGGTGCGAGCAGCCAGTTAAACTGCCGCAACCTCGAAACCACAATCGCGCGGTGGGCTTCTATGAGCCTCTGGCCTTGCGTGGCTAGTCCGGGTAGCCGTTTGGATGCCGCTGGTGCCAGTCCCAGGCGGTGGCGACGATGTCTTCGAGGCTGGGGTGTTTGGGTTTCCAGCCTAATTCACGCACGGCCTTCTCCGCGGCGGCCACCAGGCGTGGCGGATCGCCGGGGCGGCGCGGTTTTTCGATGGCGGGAATAGGTTTGCCTGTGACCTGTTCGCACATCCGAACTACTTCGCGGACGGAGTAGCCGTCGCCGTTGCCCAGGTTGTAGAAGCCCTGGCGGCCGGGCGCCAGGCCGAGCATGTGGGCCTGCGCCAGGTCGAGGATGTGAATGTAGTCCCGAATGCAGGTGCCGTCGGGTGTGGGGTAATCGGTGCCGTAAATCTCGCAGTGGGGCTTCCGACCCAGGGGGACTTGCAGGACGTTCGGGATCAGGTGGGTCTCGGTGCGGTGATGTTCGCCGAAGTTCTTGCTGGCGCCGGCGGCGTTGAAGTAGCGGAAGGCGACGAATTCCAGCCCGTAAATCCGTTGATACCACTGGAGCACCTTCTCAAACATCAGCTTCGATTCGCCGTAGGGATTTATGGGGCGCTGGGGCAGGTCTTCGGTCATTGGGATGCGCTCGGGCGGGCCGTAGGTGGCACAGGTGGAACTGAAGACGAATTTCTTGATGCCGCATTCGATGGCGGCATCGAGAAGTTTCAGGCCGTTGGCGACGTTGTTGTGGAAGTACTTCTTCGGGTTGGTCATGGATTCGCCGACCAGCGCGTTGGCGGCGAAGTGCATGATGGCGTCGGGACGAGCGTCCTTGAGGGCGTTGAGGATGTGGTTCTGCTCTTCCGGACGACCCAGGACGAAGCGCGCTCGCTGGTCCACTGCCGAACGGTGACCTTCACTGAGATCGTCATAAACGGTCACCTGGCAGCCGGCGTCGAGCAACGCTTCGGTGCAATTCGAACCGATATAGCCGGCGCCGCCGGTGACGAAGATTTTCATGTCGGCCAAGCTAGACGCCGTGGGAAAATGACTCAACGGAAAAAGGTCCTTGGAAAGCGGTGTCGCGCTGCGCTTGCCACCGCAGTCCAAAACGGGGGTGGGTTTGCGGGGCGATCTTGGAGTGCGCCGGCAGAGCGAAGCGGCGACGGCGCTTTGCGGTTAAATCAGGCTCGAAAGCGGTGTCGCGCTGTGCTTGCCACCGCAGTCCAAAATCTACATTCTCTGATGCATGCTCGCCGCGCAAATCCCCTGGCCACATGCGCCAGAGCATCGGCTCTCGGTGCGCGGCACTTACTTCGTCACGGCCGGAACTTGTCTGCGGCAGCATCATTTCGCGGGCAGGGCGCGGTTGGCCGTGCTGCATCGGGGCCTGCTGAAAGTAGCCAGCGAGTTCGGCTGGCGGTTGGAAGCCTGGGCGGTTTTCTCGAATCATTACCATTTCATCGCCCACTCGCCTGAGACAGCGGATACCGCGAAGAACCTGTCCCGCATGCTCGGTTTTCTGCACGAGAAAACGGCAAAGTGGATCAATAAGCTCGACGCCGCCAGAGGCCGCAAAGTCTGGCACAATTACTGGGATACCCGGCTGACGTATGAGCGCTCCTATTTGGCGCGGCTGAACTACGTGCATCAGAATCCGGTGAAACACCTCCTTGTGCCGGTGGCGAATCAATACCCGTGGTGCTCGGCGCGGTGGTTTGAGCGCACTGCTATGCCTGCGCAGGTTAAGACCATCTATCGCTTCAAGACTGACCAGTTGCAGTTGGGGGATGATTTCGAGGTGTCGTCGGACTGGTAGGGAGCGGCGTTTTTGAACCGGGCGTTTGGGAGGGGTGGAAAGCGGTGTCGCGCTGCGCTTGCCACCGCAGTCCAAAACGGGGGTGGGTTTGCGGGGCGATCTTGGAGTGCGCCGGCAGAGCGAAGCGGCGACGGCGCTTTATGGTGCACAACACCGTCGGTTACTTCCGCGTAGCCGCGGGCCTCAGTCCGCGCTAATCTTCTCCCATGACTTCTGCCAGTGTGGTTGCATCAGTCGCTCTGCTGCTGATCCTGGCCCGGTGGGCGGCCCAGCTATGGCTGGGGCGGTTGAACCGGCGCCACGTGCTGGCGCATGCCGGCGCGGTGCCGGAGGCGTTCAAGGGGATTATGGACGAAGCTACTTACGCCAAGTCGGTGCAATACACGCTGGCCAAGGGCCGGTTCGATCAAGTCGAGAGCACCTGGAGCACTGTGGTGCTGGTGGCCGTGCTGTACAGCGCGGTGCTGCCATGGGGCTTTGCGGCGTTTACGCAGTGGCTGGGCGGATCGGCGTGGGCGATGGCCGCATTTCTGCTGGTCACGGGCGTGGCGCTATCGCTGCCGGGGCTGCCGTTGGATTGGCATGACCAGTTTCGGTTGGAGGAGCGCTTCGGGTTCAACACGACCACGCCGAAGCTCTGGTGGCTGGACCGGCTCAAAGGGCTGCTGTTGGCGATCGTGCTGGGCTATCCCTTGCTGGTGCTGGTATTGAAGCTGGTGGAATGGACCGGGGCATTGTGGTGGTTGTGGGCATGGGGCGCGCTGCTGGGGTTTCAGTTGCTGCTGATGGTGCTGGCGCCGGTGCTGATCCTGCCGCTGTTCAACAAGTTCACTCCGCTGTCCGAAGGCAACTTGCGCGAGCGCCTGCTCAAACTGGCGGAGCGGACCCGCTTCCGCGCCCGCAGCATCCAGGTGATGGACGGCAGCAAACGTTCCCGCCATTCGAATGCCTTTTTCACGGGCTTCGGCGGGTTCCGGAAGATCGTATTGTTCGACACGCTGATTCAGCAACTGGCTGAGCCGGAACTGGAGGCCGTGCTGGCGCACGAGATCGGGCACTTCAAGAAGAAGCATATTCCCAAAATGCTGCTCCTGTCGGCGGCGGGGTCGCTGGCGGCGTTCTGGTTCATCTCGCTGCTTGCCCGGCAAGACGGGTTCTACCGAAGTTTCGGATTCGAGCCGGGGAGTATTGTGCCGGCGCTGTTGTTGTTCGGGCTGTTGTCGGGCGTGGTGACTTTTTGGGTGCGCCCGGCAGGGCGCACTGACTAGTTGGTTAGAGTCCAATGCACA
>DAOTCE010000063.1 GCA_035452965.1 Candidatus Paceibacterota bacterium
CAAGCACTTTTTCACCTATTTATGCATTTTTCTTCACGAGGCTAAGGATTGAGGACGACTGGTGGCAGGGTCTTGGGGCGGCGGGGCCTACCAAGGACCGGGACCAAGGTCGGCGGGGCGGTAGAACACCGTCCACCCCCCAGCCGCAGACCCGACGTCAATGGTCGTCCGGTATCCAGTCAAACTGAATTTGCGCCAGAGAACACTGCCGTCCTCGTAGAGGAAGTTCCCCCCGACGGAGATGCCGCCGGTATTGCGATGGTTTGCAAAGGGGAAGCTCGTGCTGGTCACGCCTGTGGAGCCAAACCACGTGAGGTTGGGGGCTCTGCCGGTCCCTTGGATCTTGTCAATCATGACCGGCGCCTTGCGATAAGGGCCGCCGAGCTTCTTCCGGTACACCCATTCACCCAGCCCGTCGGAGTTATAGTCGGGCCAGGCCACCGGATGGTTGTCTCGCCCGGGCAGATACTGGTAGCCGATCAAGTTGACCCGGTCCGCCTCCGATTCCACGGCGCGGTGCCACTCGTCAGTGGGGCAGTAGATCACGTCTTGCTTGGCTCGTCGCACAGTGGTTGTGCCGCGGCGGTTTTGGTAAAGGTAAGCGGGGTAGAAGTTGGTATTAAGCGCCATCGCCATCCAGGCAAATCCGCTGGCACCGTCAGTAGTGGGGTTGGCCGGGAAGTGCTCGCGGTTGTCCCCGGCATACATGGTGACGGCCACGCCCCATTGCTTCAGGTTGCTGGTGCACTGTATCTTTACTGCCTTGTCCTTCGCCTTCGCCAGTGCCGGCAACAGCAGCGCGGCTAGAATGGCAATGATCGCAATCACTACCAGCAGTTCAATGAGGGTAAAACCCGTCCCCGGTCGCCTGCCGTGGACGACACGTCTGCCCGAATCGGCAGCCGACAGGGTAATCACCATGGGGCAGCTCTCCACGTATTCGATTGGATTTGTTCGCGCAGTTCGCCTTGGAATCCGGGATGTTCAGCGACCCAGTCTGGTTCTTGGTAAAGCCCGAGGTTGGGACGCAAATGCCAGGAGTAGTAGTAATTGCCCGCGTAAAGGACCACGAATAGCGCCGTGGCCGCGCTGACGCGCAAGGCAACTCGGGCCAAGCGCGCGCTGACACCCGGAAACGCCGGCAGCAAGGCCCAGATGGAGCCAATCAACATGCCCAAACAGTGTGCCATGGTCAGAAGCTCTCCGGTGCTCTCCCGGTAGTGAACCGAGAGCTGCACCACCAGCTCAAAGAGCAGAAGCTGGACGACTGCGAGAAGGATGACGCGTTTGACTACGTTTCGCATGCGTTCCCTCCCGTCGCCCGAGTCTCAGGATTCATCGTTTGCATACGACAAGCCAGCCACTACGCCGGCTCTAAAGTCATTGGCCTTTGTTGGCAGTCGCGAAGAGGCGCCGGGGCGCACTCGGCCTCCGCATCGTCCGCCGCCACCATAGGCCGAAGCCCTGCGCAGTCAAGCGGGAAGGTGACTGACGCAACCACCGCCGCACTTGTCATTGGGAGCGGCCCTGTTAAAACTCAGGCATGAAGATCAGCAAGCATTTGATCGTGTTGGCGGCCGTGTCGCAATTGGCCCTCGCAGGGTGCACGAAGGCAGCCGATGGCGTTGTCTATCAAGGCAAAGCGGGAGCAGGGCAGGGGCGGCATATTGTCTTTCTGGCGGGCGACGAGGAGTATCGCACGGAGGAAGGGCTGCCGATGTTGGCGAAGATCCTGGCGGTGCGGCACGGATTCAAGTGCACCGTCCTGTTCTCCATTAACCCTGCGGACGGCACGATTGACCCGCTCACGTTGACCAACATCCCGGGCATGGCGGCACTCGGCTCCGCCGACCTGTGCGTCATGGGCCTGCGCTTCCGCGAACTCCCTGATGCGCAGATGAAGCACTTCGTGGATTACCTCAATGCCGGCAAGCCAATCATCGCCTTGCGCACCAGCACCCATGCATTCAAATACGACCACAACAAGACCAGTCCATACGCCAAGTTCGACTGGCACAGCACGGCTTGGACAGGCGGCTTTGGCCAGCAGGTGCTCGGCGAAACCTGGGTGAACCACCACGGCAACCACGGCAAGGAGAGCACGCGCGGGGTAATCAACGAGGCGCTCAAGGATCATCCAATCCTGCGAGGGGTGACCGACATCTGGGGGCCAACCGATGTCTATACTGTCACCCACTTGCCCCCGGGCGCCAATGTGCTCGTCTGGGGCCAGGTCTTGTCAGGCATGAAACCTGCGGACCCGCCGGTCGAAGGTCCCAAAAACAACCCGATGATGCCACTCGCCTGGGTGCGCGATTATGTCGGGGAGCAGGGCAAAACCTCGAAAGTGTTCACCACCACAATGGGTGCGGCGGTAGACCTCGAAAGTGAAGGACTGCGCCGGCTCCTGGTTAATGCTGCCTACTGGGCGGTAGGGCTGGAAGAGCAAATCCCCGCCAGCGCCAACGTCGCTTATGTCGGCGAATACAAACCCGGCTGGTTTGGATTTGGCAAGTTCAGGCCCGGGTTGAAGCCCGCAGACCTCGCACTGCCGCGTTAGATCAGAGGGTTGCGGACAGTTTAGGCGACCTCCTGCCTCTCAAGGGAGTCACACCGTATACACACCGTATCCTCTCCGTATCCACACCGTGGATACAGCCTTGACACCTTCCCGGGGGCCCTCTTACATAAGTCTCTGGAAAGGATGAAGATAACGCAATTCGCCAACGAATCAGCCAAACTCGCGTGGTAAGAAGCCGCGAACCGGGAGCCTGCCGGTCAAACCGGGGATCGGTGGAGGGTTGGCGTGCTTCCCGGCCTACTCCGGTTTCGGGTCGCGCGCCATCAAGTCCCGCACCGCCCGGGTGACGTTCTTTCCCTCGTAGAGCATCGCGTAAACCTCGTCAATGACCGGGGTGATAACCCCATGCTTGCGGGAAAGTTGAAAAGCCGAGCGGGCCGTCGGGTAGCCCTCGGCCACGGTCAGCAGGCTGGCTGCGATCCTCGCCGGCTTTTCCCCCCGGCCAACCCGCTCCCCAAAGCCGCGATTGCGGCTGTGCTTCGAGAAGCAGGTCACCATCAAGTCGCCCAGCCCGCTCAGGCCGGTAAATGTCCCGCCGACCGCGCCGCAGGCCTCGCCGAGGCGGCGGATTTCCACAATCGCTCGCGTCACGAGCGCAGCCTTTGAATTGTCGCCAAAGCCCAGCCCATCACCCACGCCGGCGGCAATGGCAATGACATTCTTCAACGAACCGCCCAGCTCAACGCCGAGCAGGTCCGTGCTCGTGTAGACCCGAAACGCGGGCCGACTAAACAACTGCTGCACCTGCGCGGCCGTAGTTGCATCCCGGCTCGCCGCCACAATGGCCGTGGGGATATCGCGCGCGACCTCGACCGCAAAAGTCGGTCCGGACAATGCCGCACATTTGGCGCCAGGGGCGTTTTCCGACAGCACCCCGCACATCGTCAAGCCGGTGTCGTATTCAATGCCCTTGGTAACGCTGACGATCAACTTCGTGTACGCAGCCAAATGGCGTGTCACCTCACGGAAAGGTTGGGACGGGACAGCCACCACGATGCACTCCGCCGTCTCGATGGCCCGCGGCAGGTCGCTCTCCAAAACCACCTCGCGCGGCACCTCGACACCGGGCAGAAACCGCTCGTTGCGCCCGGTTCGGCGGATCTCCTCCAGCCACTCAGTGCTGTGCCCCCAAAGTGTGACGCCATTGCCGCCCTGATGCAGCAGACGCGCCAAAGCTGTGCCCCACGCCCCGGCACCCAACACGGTGACTCTCATGCGGTGGCTTTGGGTGAGTCTGGCGGAGCGGCCCTTTTGCCGCCAATACGGTTCTCGGTGCCGTTCAACAGTCGCTGGATATTGGCCTTGTGCTTGTAGATCGCCAGGGCGGCCAACGCGGATAGCACGAGGACGATCGTGCGGCTTTCCCCCAGTAGCCATGCGCAGAAGGGCAGGGCAGCGGCAGCGCAAATCGAGGCGAGCGAAACGTAGCGGCTAAAGGCAAAGACCACGATCCAGATGGCGAGAATGATCAGCAACGCCACCGGCACCAGCCCGGCCAGGACGCCGGCAGAGGTGGCAATGCCCTTGCCGCCTTTGAAATGGAGCCAGCAGGTGAAGTTGTGGCCGATTATTGCCGCGGCACCCGCGGCGAGGGAAAACCATTCCTCGGCTGCCGGGCCGGCTTGCGGATACAGCCAATCCGATACCAATTTCGCTACCACAAACACCGCCAGCCAGCCCTTGGCCGCATCGGCCAGCAGAACGAAGATACCCGCCTGGGTGCCGAGGATGCGGAACACGTTAGTCGCTCCAATATTGCCGCTGCCCACCGTGCGGATATCCACACCGCGCGCTTTCGCCACCAGGAAGCCCGTCGGAATCGAGCCCAGCAGGTAGGCGATCAAGACCGTCAGCATATAACCAGCAATCGGCATCCCGACACTCTATTCGTCCCGCCTCCAAACTTCCAAGCGCAAACCTCGTGTCCCCCTGTCAGCCCGCGAAGCAATGGCCGCGACGGTCGAGTGTCAGTTGTTCATTGTCACCGGGCAGGGGTCAATGGCACAATGGCCGCGATGAGCATGGAAGTCGGCCAGCAAGAATCAGGCAAAGTCAAAGTCTCCGTCCTCGGAGCTGGTTCCCTGGGTAAAGAGCATGTGCGCATTTACGCCGAACTGGCGGCTGGGGGCCAAATCCAGTTTGTCGGAGTTTATGACACCATGGCCGAAACGGCGCAACGATTTGCCCAGAAATACCGGGTGCGCGCGTTTGCGTCGCTGGACGAAGCCGCCGCCGCCTGCGATGCCGTGAGCATTGTCACACCCACGACCACCCATTTCGAGCTGGCGAAAGCCATGCTCCACCAGGGCCGGCACGTGCTGGTGGAAAAGCCGATGACCAGCAACGCGGCGCAGGCCACCGAACTGGTCCAATTGGCGCGCCAGAAGAACTGCGTCCTGCAGGTGGGCCATGTCGAGCGCTTCAATCCCGTCTTCAATTATCTCCAGACGGTGGCCACCGACCCGCGCTTCATCGAAGCGCACCGGCTCTCGCCCTATCCGGCCCGGAGCACCGATATCGGCGTCGTGCTCGACTTGATGATCCACGACCTGGACGTGGTGCTGGCGTTCGTCAAGTCTCCGGTCCAGAGCGTGGACGCGGTGGGCATCCCGGTGTTGAGCAAGTCTGAGGACATCGCCAACGCGCGCCTGCGCTTTGCCAATGGCTGTGTTGCCAACCTGACCGCGAGCCGCGTCAGCCCCGAAAGGATGCGCAAGATTCGTGTGTTCAGCGGGGGCGCCATAACCAGTTACATCTCTCTCGATTACCGCGCGCAGGAAGGATTCATCTACCGCATCGCGCGGCAGGACGAGGAGAAAAGCTCGTTATTCAAAAAACTGGTCCACGCCAAGGACTCAACGATCGTTAGCGAGTTCGGCGGTCGCAAGATCGTGCGTGAGCCGGTGCCGATTGCGAAAGAGGAGCCGCTCAGGCTGGAGCTCCAGGACTTCATCCGATGTGTGCAGGCGCATCGCACGCCGATGGTCAGCGGGGAATCAGCGAAACGGGCGCTGGACCTGGCATTTGAAATCACCCGCCAAATCCAGACGGCGGGCTTCAGTGCGGAGCCGCCAGTGGGTTAGCGCATATGGTTCAAAGTCATGCAGCCGCCGACCTGAGTCGGCGCCATATCAGGCGCGCATGCGACGCCCCGACTGGCGCCGCCGGCCGCGGCAATCCATGAGACCCAACACCTTCATGTTAATTGCGGGCGAAGCCAGCGGGGATATGCTGGCTGCCGAACTGGTGCGCGCCATTCGCCAGGAATCCGCCGAAGCCGGGGCGGTTCCCACGACCGATTACCAGCCGCTGCACACGAGCCTGGCCCCGCGATTCTTCGGCGCGGGCGGGCCACAGATGGCCGCGGCGGGAGTGGAGCTGGCGCTTGACATGACCGAGCATTCGATCATTGGGCTCACGGAGGCGCTGAAACACTACTTCAAGTTCCGCCGGCTATTCCGCCACCTCTTCCAGCTCGCAGTCGAACGCCAGCCCGACGCGATCATCTGCGTGGATTTCTCCGGCTTCAATCGCCGCTTTGCTCGTGCCATCAGAAACTACCACCGCACACGCCGGGACTGGTTTCACGTGTGGCATCCCAGGCTGATCCAGTACGTCTCACCGCAGGTCTGGGCCTCGCGCGAAGGCCGCGCTCAACAGATCGCGCGCGACTATGATCTGGTGCTGAGCATCTTCCCGTTCGAGCAGCAGTGGTATGCGAAGCGCGTGCCGCAACTCCGCGTCGAATTTGTCGGCCATCCCATTGTGGACCGCTACGGCCAAGGGCAGGTGGCAAGAAGCGAGATAAGAACCGGCAAGGGGACGTTAACGGTGCTGCTTCTGCCGGGCAGCCGTCCGGGTGAACTTCAACGCCATTTGCCTGTGATGATTGATGCGCTGGCCCTGATCCAGGCCAAGCTTGTGGGCCTGCGCGCGCGCATGGTCCTGCCCAACGAGGCGCTGATGCAGAAGGCGAGGGCTCTGCGCCTGTCGCCAGACCTGTCCCTCCAAGTGGGCGGCTTGCCCGAGGCGCTGGCGGCTGCCGACGTGGCCATTGCCTCCACGGGCACCGTCACGACCGAGTGCGCCTTCTTTGGCGTGCCGACCGTGGCCCTCTACAAGACATCCTGGAGCACCTGGCAAATCGCCAAGCGCATCGTGAAGGTGAAATACGCGGCCATGCCGAACCTGCTTGCCAACGAGGCAGTCTTTCCCGAGTTCATTCAAAACGCTGCCACCCCGGACAATATCGCCTTGGCCGCGGCCGACCTGCTGCGCGACGCCCCGCGCCGCGCCCGGGTGAAAGCCCGCCTCGCTGAGATCGTCACGTCCCTCGGCCCCCCCGGCGCCCCGCGCCGCGCCGCCCGCGCCATTCTCAAGACCTTTTGATTGCGGAACCCGGGGCAACCCTCCTGCGCCACTCCGTTAGCGGATCTCGAAGTCCGACTCGTTCACCCACCCGGGAGTCTTTGCTTCGCCGGCCCGGAAGCGGTGATAGAAATCGCGGTTGATCGGGTCGGAGTAAGGAAGCCGCTCGAATTGTTCGCCCGTCCCGAACATGCGGGGATCATTCTGGGCTTTGAGTTCTTTGAAGAGCTGTCGCTGGAGCCTGGCTTCGAGGGTGCTGGTTAGGGAGCGGCCGGCGAGGTTGACGAGGCAGTCGGGGTCCTGCTTGAGGTCGTAGAGCTCGGTCGCGGGGCGCTTGCCGAAACACAGCGCCCAGCGGGCGTCGCTGGCATCGCGGCGGTGCGCTCTGAGGATCTGGGTCTTGGTCGGGCTGGCATCACAGGTGAGATAGCCGGTTTCGGGATTGCCTGCCGGCCAGCGGGACGGCTCGAAGTTGCGCAGATAGAGCATATCGTTCTTCACGATGCCCCGGATGGGGTAGCCCCAATCGTTAGGCCGTCCGACATCATGGCGCTCTTTGCCAAGCAGCACGTGGTCACGAGAGGCCGTGACGCGGCCGGACTTGTCGGAGAAGAGAATGCTGGCCAGGCTTTGGCCCGCGCCTGGCGCCATCCCGGTCTGCGACCAGCGCAGGCCGGCCAATTCCACCAGGGTGGGGGCAAAGTCAACGAAGCTGATATAATCCTCCACCACCCGGCCGGGGCTTCGGATTCCCTGCGGCCACATGACGGCCAGCGGCAGGTGGTTCGAGTCCTGGTATGAGTGACTCTTGGCGCGCGGAAAGGGCATGCCGTTGTCGGACGTGACCAGCACGAGGGTGCGGGACAGCGCCCCCGAGTCCTCCAGCAGGGCCAGCATGCGCGAGAGGTGTTGGTCGAAGTGCTCCACTTCAAACGCGTAGTCCAGCAGGTCGTTGCGGACGGCTTCATTGTCCGGCCAGTAACCCGGGATGCGGTCCAGGTCCGGCAGCGTCTTGCCTCCTTTGGCCACCCCGCTGCCGAATTCATAACGGCGGTGCGGTTCGTAGCAGCCGAACCAAAAGCACCAGGGGGTGTCTTTGGGGGCGGCTTTGAGGAAGTCAGCGAAGTTGGCGGCATAGTCATTGACGGCAATGCCTTTGGCTGGCGGCGCGGTCTTGCGGTCGTTGAACTCCCTCCCCGTCATGCGGCGTGGCTGGCCGGCGGCATTGGTCGCCACGCCCGGCCCCCACCCCTTGGCGGTCATGCCGACGAAGTAGCCGTGCTCCCCGAGGGCCTCGGGGAAGGTCTTGAACTCGGGCGGGAAGAAGGGGTAATGGTTGCACGCCGCCTTGAGTTGCCAGGGGTTGCGGCCGGTCAGAATGCAGGAGCGCGACGGCGCGCACTTGGCGTTGGGCGTGTAGGCGCGGGTGAACAGCACGCCCTGGCGGGCGACGCGGTCGAAGGCGGGCGTCTTCACCCAGTCGCAGCCGTAGGCGCCGGCGTGGCCGCAGGACCAATCGTCCGCGATTGCGAAGAGGATGTTAGGCTTGGGCGCCGCCGCGGCGGCCCAATGGGTGGCCGCAATGGCCCCCGCCAACAGCACCGCCCGCGGGAGGGCAAAGCAATCTGAGCGGAGGCGGCGGTAGCTGCTGGCAAAGATCATGTCCTTGCCCTTTTCAGGGGAAGCGCGCGCTCAGGCGGATGAACAAAGGCGCGGTAGCGGAGACTTCGGCGCTGACTCGGAAGGTCACCTCCTCGAAGCCGGGAAGCAGGTCCGAGGGCGAGGCCGAAACCACAGTGCCGGTGAGGGAGGTCCAATGGATCAGGTCGGAGGAGGATTGATGACCGTAGATCAACTCGTGGGGGCCGGTGAGGCGGCGATGGAATCGAAATTGCAGGCGGTTGGATTCGATCTCCGCCGGAATGAGCCGGATCTCCGGGTCAGCAATCTGCGGCTGGCCGCCAAACGCATACTCGCCCAAACGGCTGGCGCCGTCCCCATCATCATCGCCGTTCCAGTTGATCGGCGCATTGCCGAAGTGGCGGCGGTGCCAGGCGGCGGCGGACTGGTTCGCGGCGGCGAACAAGGAGGCGATCTCCGCTGCGCTCAGCGCCCGATCGTAGATGCGGACCTCGTCAATCACACCCTCGAAAAAGCGGTTCTGAATGTCGGAACCGATCAGCACGTCGTCGAGCGCGGCGGTGTCAATGGCGACGAAAGCGCCCCCGACGACAGTATCCGGCTGGCCGTCCACGTAGAACTTCACGTCGGTCGAGACCGGCGCGGGCAGGTAGTCGAGGGTGCAGGCGACGTGGTGCCACTGGCCGTCGTTGACCGGCGTGCCGGCGATGGTGTTGCCATAGCCCAACTCCAGGCGGAGCGTGCCTTTGGGCGCGGTGGTGTTCTGCACGAGCAGCGACCACTTGTCGCCCGAGGGCTGATCGCCCCACGACACAATGCCGATGGATTTGCCGGCCTCGGCGGTCTTGACCCAGGCGGTGACCGTGCGCGGGTTGGCGCCCGTGATGCCCTTGAAGCCGTTGATCACGGCCTTGTTGGCGACGCCGTCGAACTGCAGCGCCCGGTTGAACCTGCCCGCCACCCATTGCGCGGGGTCGTTGCTGAAGCCCAGCAGCGAGGCCGTGGCGCCGCCCCCGGCCTCCCCGGTCGTCAACCCCGAGGTCTGGTTAAAGGGGAACCAGTAACTGCCGTCCGCGAAAGCCACGTTCACCCGCACCGTCGCGGCGCTGGTGGATTGGCCGTCGCTGATGGTGTAGGTGAAACGGTCCTCGCCCAGGAAGCCACTGTTGGGCGTGTAGAGGATTTGTCCCGCGTTGGTCACCGCGGCCCCGGCCTGCGGCTGCCCCACGCTCGCGATGAACAGCGCCACCGGTGTGCCGTCGTCCGAATCGTTTGCGAGCGCATCGACGGCCACCGGCGCTCCCTGGCCGGTCAGCGCGGCGTCATCCAGAGCGATCGGCGGCGTGGGAGCGCCGAACCCATCCCGGCGGAAGGCGCTTTCGGGCACCGTCTGCTTCTCGATGCCGGGACCGCTCCAGGAGAAGCTCAGGGCCGGGGCGCCGCCGCTTCGGCGCGCGTAGTAGAGCCGGAACGGATGCAGGCCGGTCCTCAGCTTGATCACGCCGCTGAGCTCCGTGCCGCCCGCGTAGCCGAAGTCCGCGTCAACGACCGTTGCGTCATGGATGCGCAAAAGGGCGCCCGTATCCGCGGCAACGTAGAACGTGTAATCGCCGTCCGCCGGCGCGACCAGGTAACCCGTGAACAGCAGGCCGAAGCCGTCATCTCGCGGCCGCACCGCCAGGGTCGGCGCGTTGGTGGCGCCGCTGGAGGAACTGCCCAGCACGGTCAGTTCCGGCACCCACGGGAACGCTTCCGCGTAAGCCTTCCACTCGACACCGTGGGTGATCGGGGATGCCGGGACCGCGGGGATCAACGCGTTGTCATAAGGCCGCGGCGCGCTTGCGTCCGGGCGGCGCAACCGGAGCACGCGGTCCTGCATCCGCTGCTGCAAGGCCGCAAACGCCGGGTTGGCCGCGAGATTCGTCGTTTGCTTGGGGTCGCCCGCCACGTCGTAGATTTCAAAGTCGTCGGCGGGGGACGCTATATCGTAACGCACGCCCTGGTAGCCGTCGAGGCGGATGACCTGCATCTGGTTGTGGACCCGCCCGCGATGCGCGGACTCGAACTCGGGATAGGTCTGCGTGCTGTAGATGTCCTCGTATTTAGTTCAGCTCAGGGAGTTTTGGTGGGTTCCAGATTGTCGTATTGGGAGTCAT
>DAOTCE010000064.1 GCA_035452965.1 Candidatus Paceibacterota bacterium
CTGATCCATCAACTTCATGTTCAAACAATTACCCGAACAACTTCATGTCGCGATCTGAAGACCACTCCCACTGGCCGCCTGCGCCTGCCGCGCGTTTTTGTGAAAGGGCAACGAAGCCCGAAACAAAGAAAACAAAATATGAACACTACAGACATCAACAAGAACCTCACCGCTCCCTCCGTCACCATCGCTCCCCGCAATCCCGCTCGGGGCGTCCTCAACTTCGTGGTCACCCTCACGACCCACAAGGACGTCCGCAGTTACCCCTGCCGCTCCATGGAGAGTGCGATCAAGCTGGCCGAGCGCTTCATTGCCGGCGTCATCAAGCCCCGCCCGGCGGCCCCTGTTGGCCAGTCCGGCCCGGACCCCGAAGCCACCCCGGCTCCCGCTGCCGAACCGGTGGCGGTGGCGGCGTAAGCCAAACATCCCTGGCGCCTAGCCGGGGATTTTTTTCTGCTCGCGAACCAGACTGCCAAAGCCGGCCAGACTAGGCCGAACCACCCACGGGGCGGTCGCTCTCCTTCGCAGACATCTCCTCCAGAATCTTCCGCTCCCGCCGAATTGCTTCCAGAACCCGCTCCGCCTCCATGCCCGAGCTATGCAGGTGTTCTAGCGCCTGACTCAGCCGCTTTTCCACCTGCTCAAGCCCCGCTATTAGCTCCCCCTGCCGCTTCCTCACCTCGCGCCGCGGCGTTCGCCCGGCTGCACCTGCAGCCGGCGGCGGCATGGACGGGGAAGGAGGACTTGCAGCCAGCGCCGCAAAGCTAGCCTCCCGCAACCTCCGAGGAGCAGGCTCATAGGAAGCGGTATCCTCGCTCAGCACCGCGCCACCAAGCAGCAGTTCCTGCAACGCCTGCACCAAACTGGCGCCCTCTTGTCGGGTAGCCGGAGCCGGATCGCGCCTCACCCATTTCTCCAGCTCCGCGAGTAAATCCCGCAACCCACTGCGACCCGTCTCCCGCTCAGCAAACACGGCGCGAACCTCCCTCCGCAGTCGGGCCATCGGGGCCGGCGGAATCGGCCCCTGGGGGTGCTCAATGTCCTCCAGCAGCGGGAGAATTTCCCGCGCTGCCGCGGCCTCCGCACCCATCTGTTCAAAATCGTTCTTCAACTTCGGGCTCGCCGCCAACAACGCGCGCAGTTCCGCCTCTTCCGACGGCTGCGCCTTCTTGGAGAGCGCTTTCTGGGCGAGTTCGACAAAGCGTTCTTCGTTACTCATATTCATCGCACTCTCTCCAATAATTCTTTCAACAGCGCCGGGTGCTTTTCCAACTCGCCCCGCAAAGCCTCCCGCGCTCTCGATAATGTAACCCCGACAGTGCCGATCGGCATACCCAACTTCTTCGCCAGCTCCTCCTGCTTCAGCCCCTCAAAGTAAAAGCCCAAAAGAACCTCCCGCTGCCGGTCCGGCAGCCTCGCTGCCAATCCCACCAGCAACTCCGCCAGATCCAGCGCCTCCACCTGCTCCACCGGGCCAGGAGCCGCCGACGCCAGCTCCTCCTGCCCCTCGATACTCTCCGTCGAACTGACCCGCCGCCGCTCCGCCTGCATTCGCCTCAGGTGATCCAGCGCCCGGCGCGTCGCAATGACACCCACCAGCGCCTTCAGTCGCTCGAAGCTGGAAACCCTCCCAACCCTCACCATCTCAGCCGCCTCACGCACCGCCGCGATGGCCACATCCTCGACATCCGCCGGAGCCACCCTCCCAAGCCGCCGGTTTGCCGCCGACCACGCCACCGGCCAAAGCCAGAAGAACGCAAATTCCCACATCGAGGCGTCACCGGCCTGAAGTGGGGCTATGTCTGGCTTGAGCATGGCCCCCCACTGTGCGCAACCACCCCCGACCAGTGCAAGCACTCCCTGCACCCCCCAACCACCCATGTAAGAAAATTTCCGGCCCCCACGATGATATTTGGTACGAGCGAAGAAAACACTTCGCCGGAAGAAAGGACCAACATGGAAGACATAGTTGATTATCAGGTGCAGCCAAAAACCGGCCCGAAGGCGGCCCAGCCCCTGGCTTGCGAAACGGCCACCGTCATACCCGCCGGCTTCTGGGGCAACCTCGACGCCGCCCAGGAACTCTGGGCCGATTGCCTGGCCACCCGCACTCCCGACCCGGACCCCGTCGCCAAACTTGTCGCTATGGGCCGCCTCTTCGGCATTCACCGCGCCCCGGACGCCCCCGCTTGCCTCGCCAACCTCGCGTGGACCAACGGCGCCTTCCTTGCGGCCGATGGCCAGCCCCTCCAGGCCCTCCAGCACCTCACCGGGGACCAATCCGCACACGCCGAGTCCCTCCTTTCCGTCGTGCTCCAGACCCGAGGAGTAGCAGGTTCGTCCACCAGCCCAATTGACGACCAGCGCTTGTTCCTCGCGCGCGCCTTGCCACCCGACCCCATTGCCCACTACGGGTCCTCCTCCAACCTTGCCCGCGTCGCGGCCCACGCGGGCTGGCTCGCCTACCACCATCCGCTACTCGTCACCGCCAGGATAGTCGGAGGTGGCCCGCTCGGTTATGCACGGCATTTCCTCGGCATCCAACTGCTCCGCCAGCTCAGCGGCTGGGAAACGTCTCGGACCCCAAGAAGGGCGATGCCAAGAAGACTGGTGGCCGCATGAACCAATCCGGCACCGACGGAGACCAGGGAGGAGGCAAAGCGCAGCCCCGACCAGTTGCCATCGACCTTCGCTCATTTCAGGAGGATTCTCAGGAAGGCACCTATCAGCTTGTTGCTCGATCGCCGGATGGCCACGACGGGGCCATCCTCGTCGACGCTGTTACCGAGGAGGGACACCCGATTTCTTGCCCTCTTGCTGCCGCATGGGACGAGGCCGGCAAGCCTCTTACCGTCGAGGGCAACCGCATCACTGGCATCCCACTCCAGGCAGGCCAACCCGCACGCCTCAAGATCCAGCTTAAACAGGCCGCGAGAGTCGCTCTTCGCGCTTCCACCCTATGAGAAACACACGCGCAAAGGCCTTGCCTTACCCCGTCCTCACGCCGCTCTCCGACGACGTCATACCAAACACGTTTTCGCTCGACTGCGCTCAGGGCGACATCACCTGCGACACATCTAGATGGAGCATCCGCGGTAAAATCTCGCACCAAAGCACCGACCTGAACCGCCTGGTTGATGCCGGGCGCGCCGCATACGGCATCCACGTCGAATGTCCACGCACCTTCTTTCGCGCATGGTTCCCGCATTCCACCACCGACGTACATCTGGAGCTGCCTGCCTCGGCGGTCTGGTCAACAGTCGAACTTTCCGCTTTTTGCATCGCCTCCAAAGAAATCCGCTCCTACTGCATCGAAGGCCAGCACCAGGACTACCGCAGCGCGTCATTCTCCATTGGTGTCGGCGACATTCTTGCTTTTGCTCCCACGGTTGAGTTTGACGCCTTTCTCGACATAGACCCTGTTAAGAAGATCTCCTCAATCCTCGACATCCGGAAATCGGACCTCCGCAAGTCCGGCCCCGTCACGATCGATTTTAACTCGGAGCGTATTCAGCTCGAGCTCTCACACGACGACTACAACAGTTACATCGAATTGCGCGCCGACCCGACGCTTCGAGGCCTCCTGGCCTCCAACGTCATCTTCCCGGCGATCCTTCAGTCACTGAATTACCTCCTCCGCCTCGGTGACGACGAGCTGGAGGAAGCAAAAGCCCAACAGCGTTGGTGCCGCAGCCTCTGGGCCAAGCTCGAGAAAGCCGGGATCACGCACGCCTCAACGCCAGAACAAATCTTCCTCTGCGCTCAGGAAATCCTGAAGGAGCCCGTACGCCGCGGGCTCGGGGACATACTCTGCCAGCTCAACGGAGGTGCCGCTTGAACCTCAAGTTCCTCTCCCTTTCCGGTTTGGACCACTTAAGGCAAGGCATAGCCGCAAATCGCCAGGCTTACCTGAAAGCGAAGGTCCCCTCTCTCCTCGCTGCCATTCCATCCGGCGGCATCCTCGAGTCCCGCATCGCGGTTGACGATCCGCCAGCGCTGTACCTGCCCGCTGGAGACAATCTTCGCGACGCTGACAACGCCCGTCTCATCTACACATGGCTCTCCCGGCTTCCCTGGCCTTCCGTGCCCCAGACCAAGGCGCAGCGCTCCTTTACGAGCACTCCCGGGCCACCAACTACGCCGTCGAGTTCTGGGGCGTGACCATCCTCGAGTGCTGCACGAACCACCCCGCCCAGAAGTCGCTCGATCATTTCCACACCGCCCTCGGCGACCTCCTCGCCAAAGCCTCCGCAATTACCGACAGATTCTCCTCCCTGACCAAGAGCCACTCCATCTCCTTCTAGCTATGGCAGCGAGCGCTGAACGTCCCTCACAAGGCCCCGAATGTCGCCTGCAGTATCTCGTCCTCGCCGACCTCGTCGCCTCCACCGCGACCACAAAGAAAATGGGCAACGACGTCGGCATATACCGAATGCGCGAGTTCGAGGACGCAGCTAGGCAGGCCCTCAACACGGTGAAGCCGCGCATCACCGGCAGAGTCGCAAAGACGATTGGCGACGCCGTCCTGCTGACCTTCGATCATTTTCCTCACATCCTCTGCTGGAAGATCGAGTTCGATGGCGCACTGCAATTCAAAATACTGCCGGACGGCCGGCACGAGCTGCGAGCGCAGCGAATGCCGCGACTGGAAGCCCGCGTCTGGATACACGTTGGCGAGGTCGAACTCACCAAAGGCGACGTCCACGGCTTGGCGGTAAATCAACTGTGCAAGACGGAGCAGGCCGGCAAATCCCTTGTCCTGCCAGGGGCCACTGTTGCCACCAGGGCCGTGCGCGAAGTCGCTGGCCCCACCTTGTATCCCAAACAATGCAAATTCGCCCGCCTCAAAGGCACCGGCCTGCGCGATGCTCCTCCGCCCCTCTGGGCCATCGACATGAAAGCGGACATCCCTTTCATGATCAGTCAGCAGAGAAAAGCCAAACAAGCCCCCGCCTGACGGAGCACGCCGGGGCAGAGCTCCTATTCGTTGGCACGGCCCCCGGTGTAACGCGGCCGCCCGCTCCTACATGAAGAAGCGGAATTGGTACGTCGAAGAAAGCAGGCTCGGCATGCGCTTGATTACTCGCGCGAGAACCTGCGCGTATGCCATCGTCACCGGAAGACGATCGTAAAGGGCATCGTTATTCCAGTTCATCTTCGAAAGCCCCAGCACAGAATCGCAAGGCCCGTCCCACGAACCATGCCCGGCAAATCGCTTCAATTGCAGTGGCTCCGGAATACCCTTTCCCTCCTTGTAGAAGTTCTTGCCGTCCAGCGCGGCACGTGGAGCGTTACCCTGAGTCCAAAGCAAGACGGTTCGCCCGTCCAAAGGCAGGAAAGTGCCGCGCTCACAGGGATACGCCGCCGGCGCTCCCTTGCCTGCCCCGCGCACCTTGGGCGGGTCAATCAGGACCCCCCGCCAGCCCGCGTCCTGCTGCACCTGAGTGAGCTCAACCTCAGAAGCCCGCAGCGCGTCGAAACAGCCATCCACCTCCTCCGGCTTAAACTCAGTCGATTTGTGGATCACCACCTTGTTAGGCGTTCTACCGGTATGTCGTCGCTGGTACAGGGCCAGACTGCGCGCTACCACTCTCCGCATGTCCGCGCGCCCCAAAAACGGATTGTCTCGCTCCACATGAACATCAGCGGTGTCATACGCGACAAACTCCACGCCAGACCCATCCGCATCGAACACCTGGCTGCAACACGTAATATATCGCCGCCGATCAGATTCCACCTGCCTCATCGCGTAACTCAGTCCAATGTATGCGGTCTCCGGATCAGTATCTGCGAGCTTCCATGGAATCCCGCCGGCCTTCGTGTAAAAGGCAATTCCTAGCCGCCACATCACACTGCACCTGCAGGGGTACGCTAGCGCGCTATCATCGTTAAGCACCTGAGTCGGAACCCCTCGCACCGCCGCCACAGCCTTGATGTAATCATGAAGATCAAATTCATCCCCCTCCGGGCCAAAGAATCCCCGTTCCCAGCGGTTCGGCAGGTAAATCGCCACCACATCAAACTCGTTTCTCTTCCCCCCAACCGCGGAAAGCGCCCGCGTCAGTTCCTGCGCCAGCAATACGTGCGGAGCGTCCGCCCCGGCAACCTGGTCGTCCAACTCGCGTGGAAACTCAAACACAACCCCCGCTCTAACAACATTCAAACCAAAGATCCGTGAGAATCCCTGGAACTCCGGAAGGTAGTTCTTACGCTCTCGGGGCCAGTGCTTCTGGGAAAATTCCCCAAAGAGCCGATCCACGTCCTTCAGTCCGCCGAACGGGGTGATAACCGCAACCCGAATCGGATCAATCACACTGCTCACCGTCGAGCGACTGTAAGGCCCGTAGTAGGTCAGGCCAACGAGCGGGTGCGGGTGTCGGTCCTCCTTCCGGTCAGGGTGAAACAGCAGATCCCTCTCTGCCAATCGGCTATGCTCAGGGAATATAGGATTGGGCGCTTTCATCGTGCAACCAATCGCCTGGAATAAGCCGTCGTATCTCCGATCTCAAACACGGCATCAATCCCGTCACTGATTCCAAATGCGCTCAACTTCGCTACCGGCTGCTGGGCCGAAATGACCTCACACCAAGCCGCTAGTAATTCGTTCGCCACTCGATTATACCGCACTGCGTGCCGCTCCCTCTGGAATTCACGCACGACCTCCCGTTCCCCATCGCCCGGCCTTCCCACCCACACCGTCGGCTCAATTACGAGCCACAGCCGCCCCATGCGATATTCGAGGTGTATCTCCATGGCCTCCGCCCACGGCACCGACGTCTTCCCGACCGTCCCGCAGATCACGTTAACGACCTTCTTCAGTGGCGCCAGCCTGGCGGAACCCTCCTCCTTTGTGTCGACCCGCAATATCCGCTGACCACGCCTGCGCTCCGATACAAAACCCCGCTCCCTTACCAGAGCCTGCACCAAACCGTCGTAAATCAATCCGCCCTCGATCGAATCGTACCACAGCCTGCGGGGCTCAATAGTGTAAAGATCGCTACCATCCATCTTGAACCCGCCAAACGCCTTTGCCGCCTCAGCGTCGCTGCCAAACAACAGAACTCCTGCCTTCCGGCGGGTCGCCACAATATTAGCCCCAGAGGCCTCCACGGCCTCGTACACCTCACCAACGCCCCCGATCTCGCACCGAACGACCCGACACACCGTCGGGAACTTGATCACCTCCACGGCATTCAGACGAACAACAGGCCAGCCACCTCTACCATGCGGCATGGTCGCCTCGCTTATCCGCTGAACCTTGCTATTTAAAAACTCCACGTCTTCCTTGGGCACGTTCGGGAGCTGGGCGACAATGTCGGCGAGCAACTCGTCGAACGTCTCCACGGTGATCAGGTGAGCATCAACGCCAGCAGCCCGTGCCTTTTCTACGAAGGAAACAACCCGTGCACTGGCACCGTTTCGGGTAAACCAAAACAGTCCGGACGGATAACCCCGCCCCCCGTCGATCGCCTCCTCGAGTGCAGCCATCACGGACAGATCCCGCCCACTATAGCCACATACAATCAAACCCAAGCGCCTGCACGTCTCTACCAACTCCCGACGCAACTCTGCATCCTGCGTCTGCAACTCCTCCGACGTGTTCTTCAACCGGCGCGATTGGAAATCCCCGTGCAGCTTGCCCAGAAGCGGCCAGCGACCCTCCTGTAGCGCCTCTCGCATCAAACCCGGCGCGTCCAAGCTTGATACCACCAGCTTGCCCGTTGTCTTCAGAATTCCCGCGGCGGCGTCCTCAATATTCCGGTCGAAGTTCGTTGTCCACAGCACCCGCGCCTGACCAACCTTCATGAGAACGCCCAAGGCAAGAAAGCCGTAGGAGGGCGTGGCCTTCGAAATGAGCTGCTCGATGTACCGCCGCCGATCCGACTCGTTCGGAAAGACCGCCGAGAAGTAGTGCGAGTATTCCTCTTCGGCACCACCCGCCGGACACCCTCCCCGGCCGTCCAGATACCTCTGTATCCTCCCTTGCACCACTGGATTTGAAAGATCCTCGCATGCTCGCAAGGAAATCCCCTGCTCACTGCAATACAAGCGGCGTTTGAAGTCCAAAATCATATCCCCGGCTGTGGCGATTCCCGAGGAAGCGGACGCTCCTGCCCCCAGCAACCACATCAGGTTCGGCGCACGTAAAGGGAAAAGCCGGAGGAATTCAGCAACATCCACAAAAAGCGCCTCCTCCTGAGCGCAGCGTCTCAGGCCCTCTTCCGCTGCCATGAAACGAGAGGGCCCCTACCGCTACGATGACCAGATTCACGTGCACCGCCCGCCTTCCTATCAAAACCGGCCACCAGTCACAAGCCGAACCGACTCGCCTTAACCCCTGACGCCGCCGGCGCACCCCGAAGCTAGACTTTCCTTCCTCTCACACGCACCACCTAGGCCGCTTCTCCAACATCCCAAGGCACCGCTCGACCTCGCTCATCCGGCCAACGCGTTCAACCCCCACCGACGACAGCACCCCCGCAAATGCATTCTTGATCGCTCGATGACGAACAGGCTAAAGTCGCCGCATTGTTCTTAGGAACTGCGCTCTGCGCAAATGAACGGAAAACCTGTCAAACTGGAAGTCATACAATGAATTGCGAAGGTCACGAAGCTCTCCTCTGGACGCACAGGAAGACCCTGTCGTGTTTGTTCACGGTCGGAATGTCCCTTCTTGGAGTAGTTGGGTGCTCCAAATCCTCCAACAATTCAAACGAAACCTCAGTTTCGAATGGCCCTTCTCAGTCAGCAACCATCGGGGTACAAACCCTGAAAATAGGCGTTGTTCTCCCTTATGAGGGGCGGTTTGCAGGATTTGGTGAGGAGGGTAAGCAGGGGATCGATCTCGCTGTCCAGCAAGCGCAAGATGAGCTTGGGAAGCGGCTGCAGCTTTCGGTGAACTATGAGGACTCGAAGGGGGATGCTGCGGACGCCGTTCGCGCTTTCAGAAAGCTGGCGGATCAGACGCGGGTGGACGCTGTCATCGGCGAGGTCCTCAGCGCCAATACGCTGGCCATTGCGCCACTTGCGCAGGAGCTCAAGGTGCCTCTTGTGGTCCCTGCTTCGACAGCGGCTGGCATAACGAAAGCGGGAAATTTCGTGATGCGAGTTTGCTTCCTGGATCCCGAACAGGGCAGCGCCATGGCGAGTTTTGCCCGAAACGACCTCAAGCTGTCCCGGGTGGCCTTGTTATATGAAAAGGGCAATGATTACAGCGCCGGGCTCGCCAAGGCTTTCCAGAGTGCTTTTACGGCACTCGGTGGCAGAATTGTGGGGGAGTCGTTCCTCCGAGGTGAGGATGTTGATGTCCGAGCCCAGTTGGTGCAGATCCGCGACTGGCAGCCAGAGGCCGTATTCTTGCCGATGGAATACCCGACTGCGGGTCAGGTTCTAAAGCAGGCCGCGTCCGTAGGGCTAAAAATTCAATTCCTCGGTGGCGATGCATGGAGTTCGCCTGAGCTGTTCAAGATCGGAGGAGATGCGGTAAACGGATCCTACATCACAGGGCATTTCGCCTCCGACAGCACGAATGCCGTGGTGCAGAATTTCGTTGCCGGTTTCAAGAAGAGGTACGGGGTTCTTCCCTCGACCATGGCGGCACTCAGCTATGACGCGGCGCGGATCACTATTGATGCCGCTCTCCGTGCAAAAGGCACGTCATCAGAGAAATTGCGCGATGCTCTGTTCGCCACTCGAAACTACCCGGGAGTCACCGGCAAAATAACAGTGAGGCCGAATGGCGATGCCGACAAGGATATCATGATAATGAGGGTGCAAGACAAGAAGTTCGATTACGTCGGAACTTCCAAGGCCGCGGATTGAGTTAAGCGAAGCCCTTTTGTGGATTACCTCGTCATTGCGATCACGATGGGCAGCGTTTACGCGCTGCTCGCTTTGGGCTATGCGCTCATTTATTCCTGCTTGCGCTTAATCAACTTTGCCCATGGCGAGTTTTGCATGTTGGGGGCGTATGCGGCATTCGGAATTATGCAGCTTGGAACCACCCATGCGTGGCTGTCGCTGCCTGCTTCGATCATCGCCGGCGGCTTGGCGGCAGCGGTAACCTGGTTTATCGCGTATCGCCCTCTCAATCGGGCCGAACGGTCTAGCGCCATCCTTGCAGCGCTGGGAGCAAGCGTGTGCCTCCAGCAAGTTGTTTCACGCGTGGTTGGGGCGAGAAGCAGAGCCTTCCCCTCCCTGATACGGTTCCCAAAGTTATTCATCCGGCGGCGAGGACAGCCCTGAA
>DAOTCE010000065.1 GCA_035452965.1 Candidatus Paceibacterota bacterium
GGTGCAAGTCGGCCCGTGGAGGCCGCGACTCAGCGCACCAATGTTTTCCACAAGTTAAAACGCAGATTTTGTGCGGAACAATGCAGACGGATTTGACGACTGAGTTTAGGCGCGAAGCGCAGCTAACCGTTCGCGGTGATAACAGCGACACGCTGGACCTGTGCTTTTCCTCTGAGACTCCGGTGGACCGGGGCCCTTACATGGAAATCCTGGGGCATGGCCCCGGCGAATGCGACCTTACCCGGCTCCAGGGCGGCGACCATCCTCTTCTTCTGAATCACGATCCCGATCAGCAGATTGGTGTTGTGACTAGGGCTTGGATTTCCGGCGACCGGAAGGGACGGGCGACCGTCAAATTCTCCAACTCGGCGCTGGCCAGAGAAATTCTGGACGACGTCAAAAGAAAAATTAGGAAGTGCTGTTCTGTCGGATACCGAAGGACCAAGGAATTGGCCTGCGAAGTCCGCGACGGCATTACCTATGTCCGTTTTGCTTTTCAGCCTTTTGAAGCATCGATAGTTGCGGTCCCAGCCGACACAAGTGTCGGCATCGGGCGCAGCGACTCAACAGAGTTACATTATCAAAATCATATGATTACAACGACAGAGAACAGCGAAGCGGCCCGACGGGCCGAGATCGAAGCCATCAGCAAAAACATGTCCGAACGCATCCCCGGCGCAGCCGCGGTGTGCGCGGAGGCCATCGCAACGGGCGTTTCCGTTAGGGCCTTACAGGACAAACTCTTTACGATGCTGCCGAACGTCGTCCCGGTCTCTCGTGCGACGATCAACATTCCCGAAAGCCTTAGCAAGCGCTACTCCATCTCGCGGGCGATTCTCGGAGCCTCCGAAAACCGTCTCGACGGTTTGGAGCGCGAACTCTCTCAGGAGTGCGCCCGCACGAGCCGGAAAGACCCTCAGGGCTTCTACATTCCGCACGCGATTTTGACCCGCGCTAACAACGCCGTCGGCACCGCAACACTTGGTGGCAACATCGTGGCTACCGAACTCGCAGCCGGCAATTTCATTGAGCTGCTCCGCAACAAAGCTTGGGTGGCCAAGTTGGGCGCTCGCATGCTGGACGGGCTTGTCGGCAATGTCGTCATTCCCCGTGGCCTGGCTTCTGCGGTGGGTTATTGGGTGGGCGAAGCGGTGTCCACGACTCAGAGCAATACCGGTTTCGATCAGTTGACCCTCACCCCACACGCCTGCACTGGCTATGAGATATATAGTAAGCAACTTTTGATACAGTCAACGCCCTCCGTTGATGCCCTGATCCGTGATGACATTTTGGCGGTTTTGGCGCTGGCGCTGGACTCCGCAGCCCTCAACGTGGCGACAACCGCCATCGGCGGCGCGAGTGCGCCAACGTCCATTCGCGGCACGACCAATGTTGCCACAGTGACCAACAGCGCAGCCGGCGCTTTGCCTACGTTTGAGAAAATTCTTGAACTCGAGGCGGCAGTTGCCGCGGGCAATGCCGACTCCGCGTCCTGCGCTTACTTGACAAATCCGGAAGTGCGCCGAGTGCTGAAGTCGGCGGTCAAGACCACCTACGCCGGCGCTTACGGTTTCATTTGGGAGAACCAGGGAGCCGACGGGTCCGGCACGGTTAACGGATACAAAGCGGCTGTGACCAATCAGCTCGGAGATGCTGAGACGTTTGGCACCCTTACGACCGTCTGCTCCGCGATCTACTTCGGCAACTGGAACGATCTTATCATCGGCTCCTGGGGTTCTGGTTTGGACGTCGTAGTTGACCCATACTCGGCGGCAGCTACCCGCGAAATAAAGATTTATGCGTCTCAATGGGTTGATTTGGGGGTCCGGCACCCGGCGAGCTTTGCATTCATGCCCGACTGCTTGACAGCCTGACATTAAGATTTCCCGCGGTCCATTTCTCCCGCGGGAAGGCAGGGTTTTACGACTTTCCCCTGCCACATGCGGTCTGCCGGTCACGGGAGTGTCCCGGCAGGCCGCGAACCAGGCGGCTCCGTGATTGGTTGCACGGAGCCGCTTTTATTGCTTACGGCGCAGCCGATGCCCCGCGCGCCTGTGGTACTCGAGCGCTATTTTGCTTCTCTCTCTGCGCACCGCCTCGCCGCGCATCGCAGACGAGCGCATTCGGCCTTCAGTCAGCCGATAAAGTTCAGCCATGCGCCGTGAAATGGCCTGTTTGGTAATGCCCAGCTGGGGCGCGAGGCTGGTCGCTGTAGGCTCCGGGCAACACTGCGGTCTAAGCAGCAAAGCGAGTGCCCAGGCTTTGCAGCCGGCGGAGCTGACGCACTTGGATTCAGCGAACCAGGCGGCAATCTCTCCCAAAAGTTCAGCCGCGAGATGGAAGCCACGCTCTCGGTCCGGCTCCGGTGAAGCCAGCCCGAGGTTGATGTCGTGTTCTTCGGCGGTGGGCGGGTCGCAGGTTAGGACTTTAATGTCGCGCTCGTAGGCGATACCGCCGCGGTCTCTGTGGTGGCCCTGGAGTTGCACGTTGGCCTGGAATAGGTCCGGTTTAGGCCAGTGTAAGCCGTCCGTTTTTGTGATGAGCATTCACCCCAAAGGGATTCTGGCAACGGCCTTTCCTCTCCATCCTCGATATGGTCGAAATCGGAGGGTTTTAGAAAAATTCCGAGATTTCGGATTTCTTCTAAAACATCCGAAATTGTTCGTCTTGGCACTCCGACCGCCTTGGCGATTTCTTCCTGAGTGACCGGACCAGATCGGCAAATTTGCCGCTCTGCTTATCTGGCTCGGCAAGACGCTTCTGGATTACCCCCACTATCTGACTACCCCCTGCCAATCAAAACGCGCTGTAGGGCCAACGCGTAGCGAAAATCGAGGGGTTCTAAGGCTTTATTTTCAGCAGGTCATCGCAACGGGTGTTGCGGTAGAGACTCCCAGGCCGGCGCAGCATAACACCCTCGCCGCCCTTGTGAACGATATCCTGCATGTAGGACTTGGCATCATCGGCCGACTCCACGCGCCAGAAGGATGCAACGATCAGCCTGCCGGCTGGTAACGTTGCCAAGTTGTCACCGTTACTTACTGGAGTCAGGCTGCGGAGAATCTCAATGCCGGTCTCGGCCATGGTTCCCGGCACATCAAAGGCTACAATCCACAATTCGCCCCACTGGCCCCTGGCAACCGCCTTATGAACATCGGCGTCTGTCTTGCCAACACCTAGCCATAGTTCACAGTCCAACGGGAACCGGGGCAATGACTCGGTGAACCAGGCTGGGGCGTGGTAGTCGTTGCCCTGCCGTGATAGCAGCCGGTGCCCGTCCCAGTAGGCACGCCAGCCGTCAAACTTCTCACTGCACCACCAGCCGCAGACATTCTGGCCCGTCCAGTGGTTGCCGTGCAGCAATGGAGGTGGAACGGTCATAACCTACCTCGCCAACTGCCGCCAACCCGACACCTCGCCAACATGATTGACGATGCGGTAGCGCTTGTTTTCTACATCAATGACGAGGTGAGACACCAATGTTGGCAGCAGGTTAAGCAGCTTCTTACGGGTCTCGTTATCGTCCAGTTGCTTGTGGAGCTGTTCAATGGCCTTGACCATAGCAGCCTCTTGTTTGCTGCCGGCATAACCAGCCCCGAGCTTGACGAAGCCAGCCAACGCCGCCTTAATGCTTTCCAGAGCCATGGGAGCCGCCGCGCTCGTCATCATCTTCAGGTTAGAGGCTTCCAACTCCCGGCCCGCCGCCTCACGTTCCTTCACCAATGCCGTCAGCTTCGCTTCCACAGCCTTCACAGGCAACTTTCCAATCAAAGAGGCTGCATCCTCCAGTGCCTTGTCCAAGTCTCTTATACGGGCTTTGAGAGCCGCTACGGTGCCATTGGATTTCACCGTCTGCTTACCGAGCAACACTGCCGGGTGCTCTTGCAGGAATAGTCCAAAGAAGTCTAGCTCCAGTAACCGGATTCTAACAACGCCATGAACATCGCATTCACCCGTGCGCTTGCCCTTGCAAGAATAGAACGCGTGGTTCGTAGTTATCGTCCCGCCGCACTTCGCACACTTGCAGCGATTGCGGAATAGATTGGCAACGTAATCGCTATTAGGATTACCGCCCCGGCGGTTGCTGTTATCGGCCAGCTTGGCCCGTAGCTTCTGGTATTCGGCATCCGATATGACGGCAGGGTAATACCGTTCCAGCCTCACGCCCTTTATGGTCTTGTGGCCAGTCAGACTCTCGTGCTTGAGCAAGTGGCTGATTGTTCCCTGGCTCCATCGGCCACCCATGAGCGAAGGCACTTGGTCACGAATCAGACCCTTGGCGATTGTCGCCATGCTGGCCCCTCCAATGTATTCGGCGGCAATGCGCCGGATGGTGTTGGCGTGGGCATTGAGGCTGAACTCCCCGGCATGGCCCTTTGCGCCGTGGAAATCCACCCATTTGGGTTGCCATCCCCCCAGGTTCATCGGCCTACCCTTTGCGCACTCCGCGAGACGCAGAGAGAATGCCTTGCCGATACGGCTGCTCATGCCCGAACTGTATTCATTGGCAGCAGCCATTTCAATCAGGGCCATCATGGCCAGCGCTTGGTTCCTGCGGATAGCGTCCAGAGTGTAGTGCTGATGGGCAACGCACGAATAAATCTCAATGCCGCTCTGGAGCAGGTTGAGCCACACTGGAAAAACAACGTCATAGTAGTTCCTGCTGAACCGGTCGAGCTTCTCAATGATGAGCACGGAGCCGCGCTTTATGTCCCCGCTCTGGACCCGCTTTAGAAATGCGCCCAGGTTGCCAACGTGCATGTTGGCCGCCAGCCGTTCATCGCCAGCGACCTTGAACGCGCTCACGCCGGCATCGGGAGGCAGGTCCACCAGTTGCCAGCCATTGGCCGCGCAGACCTCCTGAGCCATTTCTCGTTGCCGCGCGAGGCTGGAGCCGTCACTCTGCTGGCGCGATGAGAACCGCCTGTACGAATACGCTACTTTCATTGCTGTTCTATTTGTCATGGCGCAAAGATTACACCGATATACTCATTTGTCAATACCGCTTCAGCACCACCGATCCGACCATCGAGGCAACGCAACATCATGTCGAAGGGATCGTTGCCAACATGGATGACTATCGGCGCATTCGGCCGCAGTTGTTTCCTTCTCACGACGCGGCCATTGCCGGCATGAGCGCCTGGGCGGAGCGCCAACGGCTGGGCCGGGCCGTGGTGTGGTGCACCCTCGAAGGCTTCTTCTGGTTCCCACGCACACTGATGGGATTCGAGAAGCTCATGTATGCCTTCGCCGACCAACCAGAGCTGCTGCATGAGATTAACCGCGACCTTCTCGCTTTTAACTTCAGCCTGCTGGACAAGATCCTCAAGGTATGTGTCCCAACGTTCATCACCATAGCCGAGGACATGTCCTACAACCACGGTCCGATGGTTTCGAAGCAGACATTCGAGGAAGCGGTGGCCCCGTATTATCGCCAGCTTGTGCCTCGGCTGCTGGAACGCAACATCATGCCGTTCATTGATACCGACGGGGATATCACACTCCTGGTCCCCTGGTTCGCAGAGCTGGGCGTGGACGGGTTCCTCCCCCTGGAACGACAAGCCGGCGTGGATGGCATGCGCCTGCGCCAGCGTTACCCGCGCCTGCGGATGATCGGCCATTTCGACAAGATGACCATGAACCGCGGCGAGGCCGCCATGCGCGGCGAGTTCGAGCGGTTGGTGCCGCTGATGAAGACCGGCGGTTTCATTCCGAGCGTGGACCATCAAACGCCGCCTGGCGTTTCGCTGAATGAATACCGCGTCTATCTGCGGCTGCTGAAAGAGTATATGGCCACAGGAAAACCATGAACCGGCCATGAAGAACACACTTCTGATTCCCCTCGTCGCAGTTGCCCTTCTGGGTCCCGACTCAATCCCCGCCGCCGATTCTCTCGAACAGGGCTTCGCGCACCCATCGGAATCCACCAAACCCTGGTGCTACTGGTACTGGATTACCGACAACATCTCACGCGAGGGCATCACCAAGGATCTCGAAGCGATGCAGCGCGTCGGGATCAGTCAGGCCTTGATCGGGAACATCTACCTCGATGAGGTAAAGCACGGCACGGTGAAAGCACTTACCGAGGAATGGTGGGGCATGATCGAACACGCCATCCGGGAGGGCGGCCGGGTTGGCGTGGATGTCGGCCTGTTCAATTGCCCTGGCTGGAGCCAGTCCGGCGGACCGTGGATCAAACCCGAGCAAGCAATGCGTTACCTGGTCAGCACCGAGCGCCGCGTTGCGGGCCCGCTTCGGTTCAGGGAGAAGTTGCCGGCGCCCCTCGAGCCGTTCCAGGATGTCGCCGTGCTGGCGTTTCCCGCACCGCAGATGGACGGCAGCACGATTGCCGCCCATGGACCCCGCGTGGGCTGCAACCCGGCAGTAGATCGCCCCGAGCGCATGCTGGATGGCGACCGCAAATCGGCCGTTGTAATCCCCAAGGGAACAGCGCAGGGCGGAGCCTCTTTCACCGTGGACATCGAAGTGACGGAGCCATTCACCGCGCGCAGCCTGGTGCTGTATCCGGCTGAGATGCCATTCTCCGCCCAGTGCGAGTTGCAGGCTGCGGGCGAGGACGGCACGTTCCGCAAAGTTCGACAGTTCCCGCTCGACCGCTCAAACACGAACATTCACGTCGGTTTCATGCCTTACGGGCCAGTAGCCGTCGTCTTCCCCGCGGAAACGGCGAAACGCTTTAGACTCATCTTCACCGAGCTTCGCAACAAAGGCGGGCTGGCCGAAATCGAGCTAACCGGCGCGGCGCGCGTCGAGCGGTTCGTCGAGAAGCAACTCGGCAAGATGCATCCCACACCGCTGCCGATGTGGGACACGTACCTCTGGCCCAAGCCGGCTGAGCCGGACTCGCCAGCCTTAACTGTAGCGCCCGACGCAGTAATCAACCTTAGCGACAAGATGGCCGCCGACGGCAGACTCAACTGGGACGTGCCGACAGGCGAATGGATAATACTTCGCACTGGTCTGACCCCAACCGGCATCCGGAACGCCCCCGCCTCACCCGAAGGCCAGGGCCTCGAAGTGGACAAGATGAACCGTGCCGCCGCCCAGGCCCATTTTGACGCCTTCATCGGGAAGCTCCTTCAGCGCATGCCGAAGACCGACCGCAAGGCCTTCAAGTATGTCATCGCCGACAGCTACGAAATGGGCTCGCAGAACTGGACTGACGGCTTCGACGAGTTGTTCCGCCAGCGCTACGGCTACGACCCGCGTCCGTGGCTCCCAGTGCTCAGTGGCCGGCTCGTCGGCGGGGCCGATCAATCCGAGCGGTTCCTTTGGGACCTGCGGCGGCTGGTGGCCGACCGCGTTGCCTACGACTACGTCGGCGGATTGCGCGACGCCTGCCACCGGCACGGACTCAAACTGTGGCTGGAGAACTACGGGCACTGGGGCTACCCGGCGGAGTTCCTCCAATACGGCGGTCAGGCCGACGAAGTGGGCGGCGAATTCTGGGCTACCGGCGAGCTGGGCAGCATCGAGCTGCGCTGCGCTGCTTCCGCGGCGCATACATACGGCAAACCCATCGTCCACGCCGAAGCCTTCACCAGCGGGGTGCTGTTCGAAAGCACCCCCTGGTCGCTCAAGCGCCGAGGCGATTGGGCACTCACCGAGGGCATCAACCATTGGGTGTTGCACGTTTACATTCACCAGCCGTGGGACGACCGCCGGCCCGGCGTGAATGCCTGGTTCAGCACCGAATTCAACCGCAACAACGCCTGGTTCGAGCAGGGCCGTGAGTTTATTGACTACTATCGCCGCTGCGATTTTCTGCTCCAAGAAGGCCATCACGTGGCAGACGTGGCCTACTTCATCGGCGAGGACACGCCGAAAATGACGGGTATCCGCAAACCCGCGCTGCCGCCGGGCTACAACTTCGACTACATCAATGCCGAAGTGATCGAACGGAGGCTGAAGGTCAAGAACGGCCGCTTCGTCCTGCCGGACGGCATGTCCTATCGCCTACTGGTGCTGCCCGAATTGGAGAGCATGCGCCCCGAGTTACTGGCGAAGCTTCGTGAGCTTGTCCGAGCCGGCGGGAACATCCTCGGCCCCCCGCCCTCCCGCTCGCCGAGCCTGGAAGATTATCCTCAATGCGACGTGCGGGTGCGGAACCTGGCCGCCGAATTGTGGGGCAAGCCCGTTCAGCCCGGCCCTGGCGATCCCTCAGGCCCCGCGCAACACCCATTTGGCAAGGGCCGTGTGTTCCGCGCCGCCGAACTCCAGCCAGTACTTGACGCGCTGGGTGTGCCTCCCGACTTCACCGGGCCCGACCCCAGGCAAATTCTCTGGACCCACCGGTCCAGCCGGGAAGCCGAGATCTACTTCATCTCCAACCAGGGGGAACAGGCGGCTGCCACCGCGCCCACCTTTCGCGTACAGGGCAAAGAGCCGGAGCTTTGGGACGCCGTCAGCGGGCGAGTGGTGAAGCCTGCGGTGTTTGAGCTGACTAAAGCAGGAATACGGGTGCCCATTCAACTTGAACCGCGAGGCTCATTGTTCGTTGTCTTCCGGGAACGGGTTGGGAAAACGCCGGCGGTGGCCCAAGTCAGCAGGAATAACGAGGTCATTCTAAGCACAGCACCCAACCCGGTTCAAACGCAAGCGTCCATGAACCACCGCAATGCCGTTAACAACTTCGGCATAACCGGTTGGGTCAAGCCCGCAGCCGACATCGCCTTGCCAGACGAAACAAATTCGGGGGTCTTCACCCACCTGCCCCGCAACGACGCCGTCGTCCCAGCCCACGGCGCGTCGGCTTTCTCCGACCCAACCCATGCCTGCGCTGGAATCTCCGCCGGACGCAATGGTGTTTGCGTTTATGAGCACTCGGGGGACTATTTTGCCCCCCTGCTTGTTTACCGGACGCCCCTCACCAACTGGACGCACCTTGCCGTGGTTTATCAGGACAGCACCCCCAGTCTCTACCTTAACGGCAAGCCGGTCCGCCAGGGATTGAAGAGCCGCTTTACGGTCCATTCCGGTTTGAGTGTTGATCCGTCGGGCAGCGCGAGCTTCAAAGGCGACCTGGCCAGCTTCCGTGACTTCGGGCGGGCTCTTGATGTCGCGGAGATTGCCGAGTTGGCGAAGTCGCAGCCGCCCGCCGCTGCGGCCCTGCCGGCAATTGTCCTCGCCCGTGGGAAGAAACGGACGCTCGAAGCCGAAGTCTCCGCTCCCGGCCGCTATGCAATCAAGTTCACGAATGGGCGGAGCCAGTCCCTCGAAGTTCCGGCCCTGCCTCCCCCCACTGAGATTCTTGGTCCCTGGATAGTGCATCTGCCCGAAAACATGGACGTCCCCACACAACTTGAATTGGACAAGCTCATGTCGTTGACGGATCATCCCAATGAATCCATCCGGTATTTCTCCGGCACGGCTACCTACAAATGCGCCTTCGAGCTCGCCGCCGACAGGCTGCAACACGGCCAGCGCCTCTGGCTGGAACTGGGCCGCGTCGAATCTCTGGCTGAAGTAATCCTAAACGGCAAACAGCTCGGTGTGCTTTGGAAGCCTCCCCTCAGTCTCGACCTCACGGACGCAGCCAAATCCGGTATGAACCAACTCGAGGTGCGTGTCACTGGCACCTGGCGCAACCGTCTCATCGGCGCTGCCAAGTATCCGGATGGCTTCCCCGGTGGTCGCATGCAATTCAAACCCTGGCTGGGCGTCAGCCTAAACCTGCGCCCGGACGAAGCTCCGCCTCCCTTCGGCCTGATCGGCCCCGTCCACCTCCGCACCACTTGGCGAGCCGAAATTGCGCCAAACTAGCCGGAGCCTGCGGCCACCCTCTCCGAGCAATGCTGCCCCCAAATAGCAGGAAGGCGACTCCACTCGGAGTCGCCTGAACCTAACTAACCACCATTGCAAGGAACGCCAATATCATAACCCAATGCCTATGTGCCGCAATGGGGTGAACACCCCATATCTCAATCGCAACCAGAGAGGTGCGGAGGCAGCACGCCCAGGGAGCCCTTCCCCCGAAAAAGTGGACACCGGATCTTGGGTCTGAGAGAAAGGCAA
>DAOTCE010000066.1 GCA_035452965.1 Candidatus Paceibacterota bacterium
CAAGTGAATAATTACTATGAAAAAGTCCTTCTCAGCACAGAGAACTTCTGGGCTATTTTCTTTTGCCCCTGCGGGGCGGCTCTTTTCGGCGCGCGGGCGCGAGTGGGCAATTCAGATTTCAGGATTTCAGATTTCAGAGGGACGGAAGGGACGGATGGGACGCAGGGGACGGATGGGAGGAATAGCCAATAGTCGATTGCCGACTGCCAAGAAGCCGTTGAAGCGGTTGGCGGGCCGGGCGAGGGCGGGGGTACCCGCATGAATGTGGGTGTTAATGGGAGGCGCCAGATTTCGGGAGGTCGTCAAAAAGAAAAATGGCGGCTCCTGACGGCCCGTGACGGCTGCTGACGGTTCCTGACGGTAGTCCAGCTCCGGGCCGGACTTGCTCGCCAAAACCGATGCTACGCTTGCGCCATGGCGATCAAGTTTCGAGCGAAGTCGAAGGAGGAAATCCCCGCGGAGTTGCAGGGGCTGTATGTGGAGCGGGATGGAGCCTGGGTGCTGGATGTGGAGGGGGCGGTGGAGAGGTCGAAGGTGGACGAGTTCCGGGACGCCAACGTGGCGCTGAGGCGCGAGCGGGACGAGATCAAGCGCCGGTTCGAGCGGTCGGAGTCGGAGCAGGTGCAGGCGGTGGTGGCGGAGCGGGATGCGCTGAATGCGCGGCTGACGGCGATCCAAATTGACCAGGGGGTGACGGCGGCGGCGTCGAAGCGGGGGCTGCGGCCGACGGCGATCCCGGACATCACGGCGCGGGCGCGGAGCGTGTTCCGGCTGGAGAAGGGTGTTCCCACCGCGTTTGAGGCGGATGGGCAGACGGTGCGCATGGGCAAGGATGGCCTCACGCCGTTGAATTTGGAGGAGTGGGTGGATCTGCAGGTCGCCGACGCTCCTCATTTGTTCGAGTCCAACGCCGGTGGCGGGGCTGCCGGCGACGCTTCCGGGGGAGGCGCAGGGGCGCGAGCAGGCAGGTCCGCGAGGAATCCGTTCCGGAAGGAGACGTGGAACCTCACGGAGCAAATGAAGTTGCAGAAATCCGATCCGCAGTTGGCGGCCCGATTGAGGGCGGCTGCATAGGGGAAGGCAGGCGAGACGCCTGCCCCACTTTGCGGATCACAACCGGAGATAGTGAAATATGGCTAAGACGTTAGTGGCGGATGTGATCATCCCCACAGAGTTCGAGAAGTACGCCATTGAGCGGACGGCTGAGCTGTCGCGCTTTGGCGAGTCGGGCATCATCGAAATGGCGCCCGAGTTTGACACGTTGGCGCAGGGCGGCGGCCGTGAGGTCAAAATGCCGTTCTGGAAGGACCTGACTGCGGCGCGGCAGTTGCTGAACGATTCCGCGTCGCTGACGGTGAACAAGATCGCGGCGGATACCGACATCGCGCGCATCCACAACGATGCGCAGGTGTGGTCGGTGAACCACCTGGCGAAGGTGGTCTCGGGCGACGATCCGATGGGTGCGATCGTGGACCTGGTCGGCGCTTATTGGGCGCGGACGGATGAGGCGCTGGTGATCTCCTGCCTGAAGGGCATGTTCGCCGCGGCCTCCATGGCGGGCAACCTGCTTGCGATTCATTCTGAATCGGTGGCGGGCACCACGTCGGCGACCAAGCTGAACGGCGCGACCTTCGTGGACGCGTGCGCCAAGCTCGGCGATGCGGCCAGCAGGCTGACCGCCGTGGCGATGCACTCGGCAACCGAGGCGGCACTCAAGAAGCTGGATCTGATCGACTTCCTGCCGGACAGCGAAGGCAAGCCGAGTCTGGCCAGTTTCCAGGGCCGGCGTGTGGTGGTGGATGACAGCTTGCCCACTCGGGCGGGCACGACCGATGGCACCGTTTACACGACCTACCTGTTCGGCCAGGGCGCGTTCGCCAAGGGCGTTGCGCCGCTGAGCGGCACGCCGCTTCAGGGCGGCTTCGGCACTGAGGGTGTCGAGCTGGCTCGCGTGCCGCTGGACAGCGACACGGTGCTCATCAACCGGCGTCGTTACATCCTGCACCCGCGGGGTGTGAAGTTCACCAGCGCTTCTGTCGCTGGCGATTCGCCGACGGCTGCAGAGCTGGAGACGGCCGCCAACTGGGTGCGCGTTTGGGAGAACAAGAACGTGCGCCTGGTGGCGATCACTCACAACAACTGAGCATGAGCCGGGGATGGCGACATCCCCGGCGCTTGCCTTCCCTGAAAGGACACAAGTATGGGCAAATTGATTCCCTGGAGTTTCGAGAAGATTCGGTCGGGTGAAGTGATTCAGATCCCGACGTTCACCAATGTTGCCGCCGCCAACGCTGCTGGTGTGACCGCAGCTAAGTTCCCGCGGCGCGTCATCTACCTGAGCGCCGGCGGGACTGGTTCGGTGCCGTGCCTGGCCATCAGCGACGGCGCGAACTGGAAGCAGATCGCGATTGGCGCAAACGCCATCTAACTCATGAACGGATTGCTTCCAATCATTCGACGGGTGAGGCGTCCGCTGTTGCCTCCTGAGGCACCAGTGGACGCCAAGCCTGTGGTGGTGGCCGGTGCCGCCAATGGTGGCGACCAGGTGACGCGAGGCGAGGACGCGAAACAGCAGCTGAAGGAAAAACATGGCGAAGTTACTTCAGCTCAGCCGGCCGAGTAGGCGTGTTGGGAGCGTCGTGCGCTCGTGGCTGGCGCTGCGGTTGCAGTGGCGACGGCGCAAACGAACGTCGGGTGCGACTGCGGGAGTGCCGGTCGCGCCGAGCAACTTGCAGGGGTTGGACACGGCTGGGGCTGTGCTGCTCACCTGGGACATGACGGCCGTCGAGGGCGAGCTGGGTGTCGAGATCGAGGGCCGGCAGGACGCGCCGGAATATGAGTTCGAGGTGCTCGGCGCGGGTGGACCGAACGTGAACAACTTCGATTATGAGATCGCGACCGGCGGGTTCTGGGAGTTTCGGGTGCGGGCGTTTAACGCGGCTGGGTACTCGGCTTACTCGAACGTGGTGAGGGTCGAATTCGTGTAGGTGGTGATGTTATGGCACTGACGTTGATCAAGGGCAGAGGGCGGTTGCTGATGTCGGACCGGCTGCGGGCGTGGTGGGCGTTGCGGCGGCAGCGGCGACGGCGCTGTGGGCTGGGAATGCCGGCTGAGCCGGTGATTGTGGGCCTCAACCTGACGGAGAGCGCGGGGGAGCCGCTGTACTGGTTCGATGTGCTGATTGATTTCACGTTCGAGCAGGGGCGCTTTCCCGATGGCACGATCGAGCTCTACTGGTCGCGTGGTTCTCAAGGCTGGGTGGAGAACTACGTCGGTGCCGTGTCGAGCAACGAGCGGTTGTTTCGGCACGTGCGGGCGTTCAGCGACTTTGAAAACGACGATGTGTCCTACCGGATGCGCTACCGGTGCGGCACAGAGGTCATCGGGCCGTTTGGTCCGGCTTACCAGTGGTACTACTGCGCACCTTAGAACTGATTTGCTATGGCTCTCACTCTGATCAAGGAAGACGGCACCGGCAGGGGCGACTCGAACAGCTACGCCACCGTTGCCGAGGCGGACTCCTATTTCGAGGCGCATTTGTATGTGTCGGCGTGGACGGCTGCCACCGCGACTACGAAGGCCGCGGCGTTGGTGATGGCGACGCGCCTGGTGGATTCGCAGTACCAGTTCAACGGCTATCGGGCGCATGACGCGCAGGCGCTGCAATGGCCGCGTGAGCGCTGTCCTGATCCTGACCGCAACCTGGTGACGAGCACGACGCTGTCGCCGGTGCTGACGAATTTCGTGCCGAGCACGCAGGTGCCGGCGCCCGTTGCGTTCGCGGTGTGCGAGATGGCTCGGGAGCTCCTGATTGCGGATCGGACGGCGGCGCCAGCCGGCGAGGGCGTCGAGTCCACGGCGACAGCAACCCACACAAAGACGAGCAGCTCGGACACGAGCAACTCGTCCACCACAAAGTACAGCAAGAGCGACACGCGGCCGATTATCTCGCGCGTAGCGCAGGCGATGCTCTCGAAGTATGGCGCTTTGATTGTCGGCGGCAGCGGCTCGGTTCAATTGGTGCGCGCATGAAGTGGTTCTGGACCATTCTGATGTTGGCCTGGCCTGTCGTGGCCGCTGCACAGCGGTTGACGCTGGCGTGGGATGCGTCGCCGTGCGCCTGCGCTGCCAGCTACAGGCTCTACTACGGCACGAACACTCGGTCCTACCAGTTGGTGACCAATACAGGGCTGGCGCTGACGCAGTCGGTGGTGTTGCCGCACGGCGGGCGTTGGTTCTTCGCGGCAACTGTGGTCAGCACCAACGGCTTGGAATCGGACTTCAGCAACGAGGTCTCCTGGGAAAGCAAGCCGACAGCGCCGGTGATGGCGGGCAGTTCGTGGGTGCGACTGACTCCGGTCTTTGGGCGGAGCACGAACCTGGCGAGCTGGGGAAGTGTGACCGGCGAGGCGACGTGGTTCCCGGCGACGAACCGAGCCGAGTTCTTCCGAGTGAATCGGCTCCTGATGGAGAGAGTGATGGTGCCATGACGAACATGAACATGAGTGAATTTCTGCGGGGCGTGGACCACGCAGCGGCAAAGGATGATCGCTGGCTCTTCATCGCCAGTCTGGTGGTCATCGGACTCTTTGGCGTGTGGGTCGTGCGTTACTTCGTAAAACAGCACGAGCAGTTGCTCGCTGACCACAAGCAGTCTCGCGAGTGCTACCAGGAAAGTTTGCGCGGCGTGGTGGCCGAGCAGAGCGCGACGAACGCCAAGCTCGTCGTGTGCCTGGACAACAACACCAAGGTTCTTGAGGAGTGCCGGGATGAACTCAGGGGCTCCTCGCGCAGGAGAAACAGAAAATGAAAACAGCAAAAATCGGTATGTGGTGTGGAGCGGCCGTAGTGGTTGCGGCAATGTTGGCGGTCAGTGGCTTGAGCGGGTGCTCGACGCTGGACCGGGCGTACAAGAAGGAAGTGACGTGGACAAACCAACCGGTGGTGGAGGTCGTGACGAACACCGTGGTCGTCACCAACACCGTGCCTGAGGTTGTAGAGCGGACGAGCATCGTCTATGTGACGAATGCCGTCTCGGGCGCTGTGTCGGGCTATGCGACGCGCGAGCCGGTAGCGACGAACCTGGTCACGGCGGTGGTGACCAACTTCGTGCCGGTGTTCTACACGAACGTCGTGCAGGTGCCGGTGACGAACCTGGTCGCGAAGCCCGAGGCGGAGGCGGTGATTCAGGCTGCGGGTTCGGTCGTCAACACGTTCGCGCCTGGCATCGGCAGCATTGTGGCGCTGGCCTTGGCGGGCCTTTATCACGGGTACCGACAGGTCCGCAATCGCAAGGTCAATGAGGCGCTCGTCCAGGGCGTGGAAACTGCCCGGGCGGTCCTGACGACTACGCCGCAGGGCCGAGCCGTTGACGCGCAGTTCGTCAAGTGGCTGATGGATCACCAGAAGGAGGCCGGCGTCTTTACGACGGTTTCCGGCCTGGTCGAGCAGCTCAGCGACAACCCGGCGGCGAAGCTGACGGCGCAAGAGATTGCTGCGCGGGTGCAGCAGGCACAGCAGCAGCGGACGGCTGGCCAGGCCGTGGCGGAGTGAAGATGGTGAGGGAATCCTTTCTCGAAGCGAGTGCTTATGAATAGCGACACTATCCACGCGGCAATGAGAACCTGGGCGACGAAGGACCTTCCGGCGCGCCTCCATGCGACACAGGTGGCCAAACTGCTGAACTGCTCGTCGGAGGACGTGGCGATCCTCGTCAGCGCGGGCACGCTGCGTCCGTTGGGCAAGCCTCGGCCCAGTGCCGTGAAGTACTTCAGCACGATCGAGCTGATTGCCCTGTTCGCGGACCGGGACTGGCTCGACGAGGTGACGAAGACCGTTAGCTCGTACTGGCGGCGAAAAAACGAACGCCGCAAGGGCGCCCTGGTGGCGACCCGTGCGGCGGCGTTACAGTTGAACTAGGATCCGCTAGAGGCGGTTCACCCGGCTTGGGCCTGGGCGCTTTCGGGCGCCTGGGCCTGATTCGTTTCGGGGGCGGCGGGTTTGGCTTGGAAGTCCACCGCTACTACTTTCGGCTGCTGCACGGCGGCCGGGTCTTCCTTCCACTTCTTCTCCCAATCGTCGAGCGAAGGCACGGTTACTTCAGCGCGTTTGGAGTAGGCGTGATGCACCGCCATCGACTTGTGCCCCAGGGCCTGCTGCGCGAAACGCTCGGGGTAGCCGCACTTAAGCGCACGCTCGGCCCACGAATAGCGGTACGAGTGCAACGTCACGCCGCTGATGTCCAATCCCGCGCAGCGCTGCCTGAACTCCGTGGCCCGGTCGCCCGGTCGCACCGTGCGCAGGTAGGGGAAGAGCGGGCCGGACTGCGGGCGACGCCGCAGAAGGGCGGCGACCTCCTCGCCAAACCGGATCAGCGCCGGACTGATGGCGGCCCCGCGGGATTTGAGCTTCTTGCGCGAGTAGCAAATGGTGCGGCGCTCCCAGTCAACGTCATTGGCCGTCAGGCAGGCGGCGTCCGATTGCGAGGCGCCGGTGTGCCAGAGCAGCTCGTAGAAGTCGCGGCGTTCGGGGTTACGCTCGCGCGCCACGATGGCGGCGTGCTCGGCGGCGGTGATGGCGCGTTTCGGCTTGAAGACGAATCGGGGCCATTGCATGCGCGGGATGACGGATTTGAGGAGCCACTCCATGCCAAGGGCGTGGTTGTGAATGCGGCGCAGGAACATGTTGGTTGAAACTCTGCCGCCGGCCAGGGCGCGATCGAAGTGCTCGGCCCGGGTCTCAGCGACCTTGAGCTTGCGGAGGCAGTCGAAGTTCTTGTCTCGAATAGCCAACTCCCAGCGCGCACGGCTGCCGCCGGTCTTCTTTTCGACGATGTGATCCATCACCTCCTGCCAGGTCCTGGTGGCGAGCTTCGGGTCCGTGGCGTTGATGTAAACGCGAGCCAGGCCGAGGCTGATGCCGGGCTGGCGCTCCGCCTCGTTCATCGCGTTGAGCTTCTGTTCCGCCTCGGCCTTGACGCGGGTCTTGAGGCTGACCGAGTTGCCCGTGAGGTTGTCATACGCGTAATACATGCCCCAGGCGCGTTTGAATTTCCGATACCGTTGAGTCATATCCGTTCTCATCTTTCTTAGGATATGGAGGTCTGAACTCCCCTCGCATCCGGGCAACGGGCGTGTCCGCACCGTGCGTGCACCGGATAATTAACGAGGGTGAAAATCGTTGAAGGATTCGTTGGAGGTCCGCCCCTCATCTCGCTCAAGCCCTCGTGTTTTCAACCACTTAGGCAGGGAGGTGAGAGACCGGACTGAGCAGAGAAAAAAAAGACCATGAGAACTACATCACAAATCCAGGAAGTCGGTTCAGGGCTCCAGAGCCGTCCTGATGAGCAGGAGAAAGCAAACCTCCAGCCTCCTCTGCCGGGCCTGGACAAGATCGTCAAGCCCTTCCGCTTCGCTCCCTCGCCCTACGTTTACAAGGTAGTTCCACTCCGCGAGGCCAGGACCCCCGACCAGATGACCCTTTGCGACACACCCGAAGCCG
>DAOTCE010000067.1 GCA_035452965.1 Candidatus Paceibacterota bacterium
GTTGCCTTTCTCTCAGACCCAAGATCCGGTGTCCACTTTTTCGGGGGAAGGGCTGAGTCGCGAAGGGAAGGCCGGCTACAGACAGACTGGTATGTCACTGGTGGCTGAAGAGGCTGTAACCGCAAAGGGCGCAAAGAGGCTCCGGGAGGAAGGCTAAAGGGGATCCAGTGCGGAATGCGGGGTTGTGCCAGCATAGCCCCTGTGATGACCCCTTTCAAGATGGCGCCGGGATACTGAATGAACACGGAGTTGGCGAGGCGTGTGGGTAGTCTGCCAGTGTGTGGGCAAGCCTATAATGAACTAATCTATGGTTTGCCCCTTTTTCTTTTTGAGGCCACTGTACCCCGCGTCCCGGAGCTGTTCCTGATTGGCGATGTTTGCCGCGACAACCTCCTGGTTGAAATCGAGGCGCTCTCCTTTGTCAAAGTGGCGGCCCCGAAGGTCAGCGGGGAACGCAAGGCCACGTGGTAATCACGATGAATAAAAATGCTTTCGCTAGACGCAGTCTCCGTCAATAAAATCCCGCATGATGAAATTGTTGAAGCTGTTGGTTCTTTTGACCGCCCTTCCCCTGACGTGCGTTGCCCAGTTGCAAAACGCCGACACCTGGGAATTCCCGGCCGCCGAGTTTTCGGAATACCGTTATAACATCAATATCCCGGGCTTGGACGGGTACCAGACGCTCAAATGCGATTTTCACATGCACAGCGTGTTCTCGGACGGGCAGGTATGGCCGGCAATGCGGGTAATAGAAGCGTGGAATCAGGGTCTGGATGCCATCGCCATCACAGACCATATCGAAGTCCGGCCGAACAAGGCCGTGCTGCAGGGCGGCCTCAACCGTTCAAACGAAATCGCGCGCGAGCGCGGTCAGCGTCTGGGCATACTTGTGGTCAACGGCACTGAAATCACGCGGGACAAGCCGCTGGGACATATCAACGCTCTGTTTATACAGGACGTCGAGAAATGCAATGTTCCGAAGCCGCTGGACGCGATTGAAGCGGCGGCCAAACAGGGCGCTTTCTTGTTCTGGAATCACCCCGGTTGGCCGGACAAGGACGCGACGATGTATCCGGTGCACAAAGAGCTTATCGCGGGCGGCAAGATCCGCGGAGCCGAAGTCTTCAACGGGCGGGAAATGTATCCCAAAGCGCTGGATTACTGCCGGGACAATAACCTGGCTTTTATGGCGAATTCCGACCTGCACGTCACCAGCACCACCGCCTACCCGCAAAAGCTGCAACGGCCCATGACCCTGGTGTTCGCCAAAGAGCGCACGTTGGAATCTCTCAAAGAGGCGCTGTTTGCCGGACGCACGCTGGCCTGTTTCAACAATCACCTCGCCGGCAAGGAGGATTTTGTCCGGGAAATCGTACGGAAATCACTTGCGGTGAAAGTCATCGATGCGAAGCGCGGCCTGATCCACCTCTCCAACAACTCGGATCTCACCTACAGCATCCGCTTCGGCAAATACGAGTATGCGCTTCCCGTTTATGCCAACCAGACGTTGAGCGTAACCATCCCCTCGGGCACGGAAGTGAAGCTCACCAACTGTCTACTTGGCCGGGACACTTACCTGACGATGAAGCTCTGGTGATGCATCATATATTCTATTGGCGACATGTTGTGATCATGCGGACGAGCCGATCTCCACTGTTCGTGGTTGCCACCCTGGGGTTCTGTTTGTTCGCTTGGGCGGCGGGCGCAGCGTCGGCGAAGAGTCCTGCCCGGCCGGAACTCGTTCGTCAGGTGGTGAACGGACATCGGCACGAAGCACACGCCTCATGGTGGGGATTCGATGCGCAGGATTCCACGGCGTATCTTCAAGAGGCGATCAACTCGAAGGTCAGGAAGCTGATCATCGACCGGCAGCCATCCGCCTGGGTGACCGGGCCGCTGCGCGGCGTGAGCCACCAGGAGATCATATTGGAAGCGGGGACAGAAGTGCTGGCCTTGAGGGGCGCTTACCGGGGCAAGGGGGATTGCCTGCTGACGTTCCAGGAGTGCGAGCAAGTCGTAATCCGGGGCGGAAGGAAGGATGGGGGCAAATCGGCAGGGATTCGTATGCACAAAGAAGATTATCAGTCCGGCGCCTATCAAAAATCGGAATGGCGGCATGGTTTGGCATTTCTGGGATGTCAGGACGTGCGGGTGCAGGATCTGAGGATTGAGAAAACGGGGGGCGACGGCATCTACCTGGGGACTACGCCGGCGAAGCCCGCGAATCGGAACGTGGTGATCCGGCGCGTGGACTGCAACGCCAACCACCGTCAGGGAGTCAGCGTCATCAGCGCGGAGAATTTGTTAATCGAGGATTGTCTGTTGCGGAACACCGCGGGCACCGCTCCGGCGGCCGGCATTGATTTTGAGCCGAACAGCCCGGGCGAGTCTCTGGTCAACTGTGTCGTGCGCCACTGCGTTTCCCGGAACAACGCCGGCACGGGTTTTCAAATCTGTCCGCAATGCCTGAGCAGCCGCTCCAAACCGGTTTCGATCTACTTGGAGCATTGTGTTTCCCGCAGCAACCAACAGCACGCCGTCCATTTGTGCAGTGCGCCAAAGGACCCGCCGGGAGGGCTGCTGCGGATCACTCGTCTCGTGACGGAAGGTGATGGCATGGCTGGTCTGTCCGTGCAGTTCAATCCATACGACGCGATGCGTGTTTCACTGGAGGATTCAATCATCCGTGACAGCGCGCGCGATGAGACGTTCTTTCCGCCGCTATACGTTCAAGGCCTCGATTCGGACAGCCGGCCGGCAGGCAATATTCATTTCAAACGCCTGAGGATTAAGGACGACCTGACTCGTCCGGTCCTCAGGATTAGCGACCACAACAGCAACGGGTTGAAGGATATTACCGGGGAGATCGTCCTCGAACGCAACGGACGAAAGGAACGCATCACGGTTGACGATGCCTGGCTGCAGGAAATGGCCCGAACACGCTGGACGAATGCACGCCGGCCATGACGCGTTCCGCAGAATTCGGCCGACTCGACATTTCGCCTTCGTACGTAGCCGTGCGCTACTGGCGGTGACGCGAACATGCCAGTATTATCATTAAGATGAGACAAACCATACTTCTCTTCACGCTCGGCGCCGCCTTGTGCCTGCCCGCGGCGGCAGCCGAAAAGGCGGTTCATAAACTTCTAGCGGGCGCAGCCGTCAGTGACATTACTCCGCCTTTGGGCGGCCCTATCGTGGGCAATTTTGTGCAGTCCCCGGCGACAAACATCCACGATGGACTGCACGCACGCTGCCTTGTCCTGGCCGACGGCAAAACGAAGCTGGCACTAGTCGTCTGCGAACTGCTGCACACTGGGTATTACGTCAGCCAGGAAGCCCGCCGGCTGATCAAGGAAAGCATCGGTATCCCGCCGGAACACGTCTTGATTTCGGCGGTGCATACTCATTCCGGCTGCAGCGGTGAGGGTTCCCAGACGCTCAAGGGCTACCCGCTTTTGGTGGCCCAACGCATTGCTGCAGGTGTAAAAGCCGCGGCGGAGAATTTGCGCCCGGCTGAGTTTGCGTTTGCCACGGCCCAGGCTCCTGAGCATGTCTTCAATCGCCGGTGGATCATGAAGCCAGGCACCGCTCCGCGGAATCCATTCGGCCAGATTGACCAGGTAAAGATGAATCCGAGCCCCGGCAGCACAAACCTGGTCGAACCGGCCGGGCCCACCGATCCGACGGTCTCGATCCTGGCCTTTCGTGAACCTGGCGGGCGGCCCATCGCGGTCTATTCGGGCTACTCGCTGCACTATGTTGGGGGCGTGCCCAACGGCGACATTTCGGCCGACTATTATGGTGTGTATTGCGAGGAATTGAAACGCTTGCTGCAGGCCGGGGAACAGGATCCGCCGTTTGTGGCGATGATGGTTAACGGCACCAGCGGTGATATTAACAACATCAATTTCCGCCAGCCACAACCGCGGCAACCGCCCTACGCCAAAATGCAGTATGTGGCCGGAGACATCGCCCGCAAAGTCCAGGCCGCGCTGGCCAAAGCGGAATACCGCAGTGATATAGAACTGGTCGCCCGTTACCGTGAACTCCAGCTTGGCCGGCGAGTGCCCACGCCTGAACAAGTCGCCTGGGCAAGACAGACCCTTGCCCACGCCCCCGGAAAATCCGCGAACGTGGATCTTTCAGTCATATACGCCAAGCGCGTGTTGGGCATTTCGAAAACGCCGGAAACTGTTTCAGCGCCCGTGCAACTCTTGCGCGTCGGGCCGGTCTGCGTCGGTTCCATGCCCGTGGAGATCTTCTGTGAAATCGGCCTGGATTTCCGGAAGCGCTGCCCGATCCAGCCGGCGTTCCTGGTTTCACACGCGCACGCCAGCCTGGGCTACTTGCCCACGCCCCGGCATTTTGCCTTGGGCGGCTACGAAACGTGGCTCGGTACCAACCGCCTCGAACCGCAGGCCTCGGAGAAGTTGTTCGCTGCGCTGCTGGATATGGCGGCGGAGGTTCAAAACCAAGACGAGCGGCGATGAGCGCTGTGGCGGTGGTTCTCAGGAACGAACGACGGGGCTGTCTGTTAGGGCTGTTTGCCAGGTTTACTGAAGCAATGGCTGGAAGAGCGCTCTCCCAGACCAGCGCTAGTCCAGCCCTCTCCATTCCATCTTCGGCAATCAGGTCATGTCGGGGTTATTCATATTGGCTGAATAGCCAGTGCTGCTTGGCCGTCAATACCTGGCACCATGTGCTGCAGGGTCCTCTCTTCGGCTGAATTGCCGCACCTCTGGGTGTTGTGGCCGCTGCATTTAGAGAATCTCTCTCAACCCGCATGAACAAGCGTTTTAGTCTACTGGCTGTGGTTTCGATCCTCGTCCTGGAAGTGCCGTGCTTTCAAGCCAGCGGCTGCACGCTCTGGGGAGCTGCGGGCGGAGATGCAGGCGGCGGGACGATCATTTCCAAGAACCGTGATTGGAAGCCGGATCATGTTCAGGTGCTGAAAGTACGCCGGGATGGAAAGTATGCGTATCTGGGGCTTTATGCCGAAGGGAACAAGGAACCAGGCATCAAACAAGGGGTTAATGAAAAAGGGCTCTGTGTGACGACAGCATCGGCGAGTTCCATTCCCAAAGCCACCCGCGATGCCCAGATCGGCAAATCGGGCCTGATGACCACTTTATTGGCAGAATATGCCAGTTGCGATCAAATCCTGGCCGACAAGGAGAAGCTGTTTTCCAACCGGAAACCGTCGTTCCTGATGATTTCCGATCGAAAACAAATCCTCATGCTCGAGGAGGGGCTGGAGGGCCATTTTGCCGTCAAAGTGGTGAAGACAGGCACGGTCACTCACTCCAATCATTACTTAGAACCATCGTTGGCCGAGTACAATCAAAAGATCGGGGAAAGCAGTACCACTCGCTTGGACCGGATTTCGGAGCTCATTCAGGCGGCACGAAGGCCCCTGGATATTTCGTCGTTCGCGGAGATGAGCCTGGATCGTCATGATGGAGCCAATAACAGCCTGTGGCGGACCGGAACCAACGGCTGCACGCTCTCGTCGTGGATTCTGCAAAGCCCTGTCAGCGGCCCTCCGACCCTGCGAGTTCTAATAGTCAATCCGGGCAAACCTGAGGAACTGGAATCCTTTGTACTGGACAAAAAGTTCTGGAAGCAGCCGCCGGCATTGGTGCTGAGCTATCGCAAATAAGAGGACCAGCATCCCATCTGGATTTGCCTTCAAGGGCGCATGTTTGTGGGGGCATGCTCGGATTACACAAAACGGAACCCCCTGCGGTGGCGACCTGACGATGAACAAGCCTTTGACCTTCAGGATTACCATAACGATGTGTCTCCTGTGGTGTGTGACGTCGGCTATCGCGTCGCCGGCGGCGGTAGGCGAGGGCTCGATTCGAGCCGTGGAGGCGGCCAATGACTCGCGAGGTTCGAAACTCGCCGGGACCACTTCAGTTAACTTTGGCAATCGCAGGGCGGCCTCTGGCACCTCGCTGGGGTGCATGGGCGCTTTGGGGACGGCGGTCCGGTGGTCGGTCCCTGTCGCCCCAACCGACCACCGGCTACTCTCTATCAACCCTTCAGGTTGAGCTGGCTCGAAGCGGCCTGGGTGAGAGCTGGCCGGAGTGGCTCATCGCCCGCATCCTGCTGCGCGAGGCGAAGGAGTTGGTGGAGAAGA
>DAOTCE010000068.1 GCA_035452965.1 Candidatus Paceibacterota bacterium
CCTTCGGCACCTCATCACTTGCCACAAAGCTGCTCAGCACCGGCGACTGCAACGAGCTGCCCACCGCGTTCCGATCCGGGTCTGGGCACCGCTCCCGCGGCCACTGCAACGCCTGCTCTTCATGCGCCCGATACCCGTTGAACTGAAACTGCGAATCCACCAGCCGCGTCGCCATCACCAGCGCCGCCGCCTTCGTGCCCGACGTCGCCGCCGTCCAAGCCGTGGCATACAGGTGCCCTTCGAAGTAGGCATCGCCATCCGCCACGCTCGCGTAGCTGTTCGCGTCCGCCTTCCCCGTGCCGTCCTCTTTGATCAGTGTCAGTGCCATAGCTCAGATCACGATTTGAATCGCCAGCTCATTCGAAAACGGCCCCAGCTCCCCCGTCGCGCTCCGATACCGCGCCTTGTACACCAGCAACTCCTCGCCATAGGCGGCCGGCACATGCAAATACTCGCCGATGTCGCTCGCGACCAGATCGAGAAACGCGAACCCGCCTTCGTTGACATTCAGCCAAATCTCCACCATCGCCTCAGGCCAGCCTCCCAGGTCCACCTGCACCTCAAACACAGTGTTGAACCATTCCTGCTGGGCATAGTAAGACCCGTTACCCACCAACACCGTTGGCAGCGGCGGCAACTCCGGCTGGCCTTGCCGCCGCCGCCGCTTTTGCCGCCGCATCACCCACCAGGCGCGCAGGGCTTTGCTAACGCGCGTATTCGGTCGGTTGAGATGGAGCAACTTGGCCATTCTGCTTGGGCTCCGGTGGGTTGGAGGGTTTAGTCGTGGCCGCACTGATGTCAGAACCAGCAGCGGGCACCACCGCGGGCTTGGCGTTCGCCTGATGGCCGCCGGCAAGGCCCTCCACCGGCAACAGCGGACGCCTCACCCGCCGAATAATTGGCAGCAACTCACTCATTTCTGCTTTTCCTAAATGGCGTTCGCCCCAATCGCGATCTGCTTCCAATTGGTGCCGTCGCTGATGGCCAGGCACGGCACCGCACCCGTTCCGCCCGCGCTCAAGTGAATGATGCGCCGCGGGAACCTCGCCGCCGTCACGCCAGCCGCCACCGCCGCCGCGACGTTGGTGAACGTCAGATATTGAATCTGCTCGCCGCTCCGAATCCTCTCGAAGCTGCGCGGAATCTCTTTACCCATAATCGTTTTCCTTTCTCGGCGCGGTTGCGGAGTGCGGCTCAACTCCGCACTCCGCATTCCGCACTCCGCACTCAGTTGTTGTGCGTGATTGCCACCAGGCGCACGTTCTTGTTCTCCCAGATGCGCACCCAGTTGCTGGAGGTCTCCAGCTCCGCATTCGTCGGCGAGTCACCCGCCACGCTCGCGCTGGTGAACTTCACGCCACGAGGATGCAGGATGTAACGTCTGCGGTTGATCAGCACCGTGTCGCTGTCCAGCGGCACACGCGCCAGCTCCACACCCTCCGTCCCGTGGCCGCCTTGCAGCGGCGCACCGTCCAGCGGCGAAACACCCTTGGCAAACGCCCCCGGCCCGAACAGGTAGGTCGTATAGACCGTCCCATCCGTGGTGCCCGCGCGCGTCGGCAGGTTGTCGTCCACCACCACCCTCCGGCCCTGGAAGCTCGCCAGACTCGGCTTCCCCTGGCTGTCCGGCAGGAAGTCAATCAGGTCGAGCTTCTTCAAGGCAGCTTCAGTGCCCGAATGCATCGCCACCGCCGTCAGCCGGCTGGCCGCATCGCCCAGCTTCGCGCAAGCATCCACGAACGTCGCACCATTGAGCCGAGTGGTCGCCGACTGCCCGGCCACCGACTCCGAGTGAATCGCCAGCAGATTGCCGCTCATGCTGGCCGCCGCGAACATCCCCTTGAGACAGGAGATCACCAGCCCCTCATCCGTCCGCGCCCAATAGGCCGCCACCAGGTCCACAATTGCCTGCATGGGATCATCACCCGAGATCACCTTCGCCAGGTGGTTTACACTCCACACCTGCGCGTCGTTGTGAATCCGGGCAATGTCAGTGTCCGCCTGGATCTTGTTCACCGTCAGCGACGCCGAATCGCTCAAGAGCTGTCGGGTCGCAGTCAGGTCCTTCCAGAACGGCATCTTCACTTCCCGCCCGCCGCCCTGCGCCAACTCATCAAACTCGGGCGCCATCTCGATGATGCCCGACTCGCCAAAGCGCGACAGTTCCGCTGTCCGCTCGATGGCATATTTTTCGAACTCCGTGGGGATGATAATGTCCGCCACTGCTGTCTTAGCCATATCTCACAATCTCCGGTTGTGACCCGCGTGGATCAGGCCGCGGCCCTGAGCCGTGCCGCCAACTGCGGGTCGGATTTCTGCAACTTCATTTGCTCCGTGAGGTTCCACGTGTCCTTACGGAACGGGTTCTTCACGGACCTGTTACCGACTCCACCGGAGCCGTTGCTGGCAGCACCGCTGCCCGCATTCGATTCAAACAGATGAGGAGCGTCAGCAACCTGCTGCTCAACCCACTCATCCAAAGTCATCGGCGTGATTCCATCTTTCCCAACACGCACCGTCTGGCCATCGGCCTCGTAGGCGCGCGGCGCGCCATCCACCAGGCGGAACACAGTTCGCGCTCGCGCCGTGATGTCAGGGATCGCCGTAGGCCGCAGCCCACGCTTCGTCGCGGTGGTAATCACGCCCTGGTCAATCTGAATGGCCGTCAGCCGGCCATTCAGTGAATCCCGCTCGGAAGTCACTGCCGCGAACTGCTTGTCCCACTCCGTTTTCGCAGTCTTGAGGCGGTTCTCGACAACCTTGTCCACTTCGCCGCTCTTGATCTGCTGCGCTTCCTCGAGCCGCTGCTTCTCCTCGGCCAACTTTCGCACCTCGTCAGGATCAATCCCCTCAAAGCGCTTCTTCTGTTCCGCGAGCTGATTGCTCAGCGCGATGTTGTTCGCGCGGAACTCATCCAGCTTCGCTTTGTCCGCCGCGCCATCCACATCCAGCAACCAGGCGCCATCGCGCTCCACATAGAGCGCCTGCTGCTCCGCCGGAATTTCATCCTTCGACTTGATCTTGTATTTCAGTGCCATAACTCACTCACACCTGCTCCGCCGCACCATGCGCCGGAGCCAAAGCCTCTTGCGCCACCCGCTCGCGCTCATCCCTCTTGATCAGCGCCGCCTCTTCCGAATTTGTTCTGCCCTCGGGAAGGACCTCACCCCGGCGGAACAATTCATGCATCGTGTCCTGGCTGATCGCCCCTGCTTGCCACGCCGCCACAATCGCCTGCACATCCTGGCTCGCTAGACCCTTCGTGCTGAAATCAGTGTTGAGCTGCATCAGCACTTGCGTGTCGCTCACGTCATCCGGGAGTTCCTCCGTCGAGTTCCACCAATACACCCAACGCAGCACCTGCGTCAGCGACTCGCTCACGCTGAAGGCCACACCACCGAGGATGCTGTATTCGCCCGACTGCCGTAGCTCAATCGCCGTAGCCGTCTCGCCCACCCGCTTTGCTTCCTCCAGCATCCGCGAGCCGAGCACAGTCATCAGCCGCTCGTCGCGATCCATCGCACGCTCGAACGTCGTCAGCCCTTGGCCCGTAAACTCCAGGAACCCAGCCGTCGCACCGGGCGTTTCACTCACCCAGGCCGAGCTCGAACCGATCCGCAGGCTCGCGCCCTTGTCGAATCCACTCACCCAGGCAGTGGGCAGCGCCGTGAAATGCAGCCCATGCTTGAAATCAGCATCCAGGCGGTAGTGGTCCAGGTTCACCGCCACGATGTCCTCCAGCGGCCCGCGATCCACATCCGGCCGCGAATGCCGCGGCCCATGAAACACAAACGGAATCAGCGGCAGCGGCCTCCCCAGCCGCCGCGGCAGCCGCGACTCCACCAGCACCCACTCCTTCTTCGCGCGCCGCAGCCCCGCCCAGGCCGACCAAGGCCGCTCCTTCTCTTGCCACACTTCCACGCGGCAGAAGACATCGCCCTCATTCCCAACCAGCAGGCGCAGCACCCGGATTTGTTCCACGGGCGATGCTTCGAAGTCATCCTGGCCACTCCCGCTCGCCCCTTCAGCAACCTCCCTGAGCACCACCAGCGTCGGCACGCTTCGCCCATTCACCCGTTCCACCCGCCAGTTGATGATCTGCTCCGCCCGATAGAACACCGCATACGCGCGCTGTTCCGCCTCCGACTCCCAGTCCACCAGCGTTCCCGCTCGCCCGAGCCCGATGACATCGCCGACAACCATCTTCGCATAGGCAGTCAACGAGGTGCCCAGCATGTCCGCATCATTCGCGAACTCCTCCATCGCCCGCCCGAGACCACTGCCTCCCTCGGGCAGCTTCACAAACGGAGGCCGCCGAAAGATCAACCCCTGGTAGGCTTCCGAAGTGCGAGCGGTGGCGTTGAAGAACGAGGCCCGGTTCACATACGCCGCAAACTCCTCATCCGTTTGCGAATCCAACCGAGGCAGATACTTCTCACCCCCGGCTTTGACAGCATCCTCCCCAGCGAGCACATCACGCGCCCGCAACCAATCGGCTGCGCTCACGTCGTAGTCGGGATGATTAGAATTCACCGGCACGACGCAACCCTAGCACGGCATTTTTACGCACCAGCCCAACACACAGGGCGCGTGTTGCAGCCCGCTGCGCGCCGATACCCTCGCGCTGCGCCGCGCTGCAACATTTTTTTCATCCACCCCCTTGACGAACTCCCACCACCACGCCCGCTCCTGCCAGGCTCCGCGCCGGAATGCGCCGCGGCGGCGCAACCGGCGCTCCGCCTGCCAGTCGCTCACGCCACCACCACCGGTCGCGGCCTGCCCTCCAGCCCCTCTGCTTCGCAACGGGGCTGGAGGGCAGGCCGCTCCCTACCATCACTCCGGTTCGATGCGCACCCCCTGGGGCAATGTCAGCCACACCGCCCGTGGCGGTGTGGATAACCAGGTGGACGACTCCGCTCGTCGTGCTCGCTCCGTCGGGGTAACGTCAGCCACTCCGCCTGTGGCGGAGTGGACAACCACCACGACGACCCCCGCCCACCGCACACCCGCACGACCGCCGCAGGTCCCCGCCACCCCCTGTGCTTGCGCAACGGGGGTGGCGGGGACCTGCGGCTCACCGTTACCAATTGGACCAGCACCCCGCTGCCGCGACCACGAACACGCCTTCCCAATTCGAACGTCCGCGGCGCAGCCAGCGCGCCAGGCTCCCCTCCACCCTCAGCCTGTCACGCCGGCTGCTTCCGCTCGTGCCACATCGAACGCCCCACCGCTTCGCGACCACGAACGCCAGCCGCGAAACCAACGCCGACAGCAATTCCAACGCCCCCGGACCCGCTTATAGCTCATCCAAAGTTATTCACCGGTGGTGAGGAGAGCCCGGTTC
>DAOTCE010000069.1 GCA_035452965.1 Candidatus Paceibacterota bacterium
TTCTTCCATCATCAGCCCCCTCTGGGGGTCCTTGCTTTCACTGAAAAGCGCGGCGGCTCGGGGCGGCCAGTGGAGGTTGCCTTCAGGAGGAACCACTTGTCCCGGCCCCCCGACAAAGCCGCGCAGTGAAGGGCGAAGGGTCTGAAACAAGAAACTGAACACGACAGGGACAACAACGAAGCAGACCTAAAGTAGAAATCGCGAAAGCAGAAAGCAGAAATTGGGGCGTCTTTCGTGGTCAGCCTCACGATCGGGGAGTCCGCGGGCCTGACGCTACATTGGTTGAGGGTTGATGGCTGAGAGTTGAGTGGGGGGCGTCTCCGGCCCGCCTGACGGCGGGAAATCCGAGGACCGAAATCCGAGAACCGAATGGCGGCGGGGGCAATTTGGCGCCTGGCCGGGGATTCGGGCGAGCGAGCGGTGCGGGAAGGGCAGGTTTCATGCGTCAGCCAGCGGCCTGGAGAGACTCGTCACCTTGACTGAGTTTGCGTACCAGTTCTAGTCTCAGGAATGCAGACGGACGCGGAGAATTCGGACAAGGCGCACAGGCCGCGGGGTTATTTTGCCACGACGCATTGGACAGTCGTGCTTGGGGTCGGAGATAGCGACACGACGCAAACCCGGGCGGCGCTGGAGAAGCTGTGCCACACCTATTGGTATCCGCTCTACGCCTATGTGCGGCGTTACGGTTATTCACCCGAAGACGCGCAGGACCTGACCCAGGAGTTTTTTGCGAGGCTGTTGGAGCGCAAGTGGGTGGAGCGGGCGGATCCGCAGCAGGGACGGTTTCGTTCGTTCCTGCTGGGCGTGCTGAAGCACTTTCTCGCCGACGAGCGGGACAAGATGCGAGCGCAAAAACGCGGCGGCGGAATCCCGCCAATTCCGCTTGAGGTAGCTGGAGCCGAGACTCGCTACCAATTGGAACTGCCGGACAACCTGACCGCGGAAAAGATATATGAAAAGCGCTGGGCCCTCGCGCTGTTAGAGAATGTGCTGACGAAGCTCCGCCGGGAATACGAAGCGGATGGCAAAGAGGCATTATTCGCGAAGTTGGAAGCCTGCCTCACCAAAGGGCGCGCGGCGATCCCGTACCGCGCCCTTGCCGAAGAACTGCACATGGGCGAGGGCGCGCTGCGGATGACGGTACATCGTCTGCGGGCACGTTACCGCCAGTTGCTCCGTTCAGAAATCGCCGATACGGTGCTGACCCGCGAGGAAGTCGAGGAGGAAATGCGCCACCTGTTCCAGGTTCTGTCCGGCTGAGGGGGTCCCGCATTTTTCCGGTGACAACCGCCGACCTTTTCCCAAGTAAACAGCATGACAACAGCGTGTCCTGAATGCGGGAAGCAGGTGGAGCCGAGCGCCCCGCGTGGCCTGTGCCCGGAGTGCCTGATGAAAATCGGTTTGGGCAGTGAAGCCGGCCAAGGGGAAGGAGCGGGCCGCACCCTGGGCTTTCAAGCCCCGACGCCCGACAAACTGGCGGCGCATTTTCCCCAGCTAGAGATACTTGAACTGCTGGGCAAGGGAGGGATGGGCGCTGTGTACAAGGCTCGCCAGAAGCCGCTCGATCGGCTGGTGGCGCTGAAGGTCCTGCCGCCGGGCCTGGACATTGACCCCGCGTTTGCCGAGCGATTCACGCGCGAGGCGAAGGCGCTGGCCAAACTGAACCACCCGCATATCGTCACGCTCTACGAATTTGGGCAGACAGATGGGCTGTTCTACTTCCTGATGGAGTTTGTGGACGGTCTGAACCTGCGGCAGGTCCAGGGGGCCAACCGACTAAGTCCCGAAGAGGCGCTGGCCATCGTCCCTCAAATCTGCGACGCGCTGCAATACGCCCATCAACGCGGCATCGTCCATCGCGACATCAAGCCCGAGAACATTCTCCTGAGCCAGGAGGGCGCGGTAAAGATCGCCGACTTCGGTGTGGCCAGGATTATCGCGCAGGACCTCGAAGCTGGTGAAGAACTCGCTAGCCCGTCCAGGACCGGCGGACCCACCAAAGTGGGCGGGTTGGTCGGCACGCCGCAATACATGGCTCCGGAGCAGATGGAGCATCCTGCCCGGGCAGACCATCGCGCCGACATCTATTCGCTCGGCGTGGTATTCTACGAGATGCTCACGGGCGAACTGCCAGGGGAGAAGCTGGAGCCGCCGTCGAAAAAATATCAGGTCGATGTGCGCATCGACGAGATCGTGCTGCGCGCCCTCCAGAAGAACCCACAATTGCGGTATCAACAGGCAAGCGTCTTCAAGACCGAGGTGGAGACGGTGGCTCGAGAGCCGGGGCCGGCGTTTGCGGCGGCCGGCACAGACGCCGCCCCCGCCAGGCCCCGTTGCTCACGCATAGCTCTGGTGGGCGCGGCATGGATTGCGTTGTTCTTCTTTAACTGCGCCCTGCACTATACCCCGGCAGGCTGGGCCGTAACTGGAATGGTCCGGGGTGGTCCCCTGGGCAGGGTGATCGAACTGCTCTTTTTCGGGCCATTGATGCTGCTGGGATTCGCCGCCCTGGTCGGCGGCTCGTTCATGGGTGCAGTCGCCCTCGGGCGGATCCGACGAGGAACCGGGGCAGTTACTGGATTTGGGCTGGCAGTTTTGGACCTGCTATTCTTTCCGCTGCTGATGCTGAATGCCTGGCTGGCGTGGCTTTCGTGGCGCATGATTTCACTGGTTGTTTCGCCCGCATCTGCCGCCAGCGTCCTCCCCGGCGCGCACTGGGCATTGGCAGGCGCGGCGCTGCTGGCTGGAATTGCGTTGAATTGGTACTTGGTCCGAGCTGTGGTTCAACGGGCGCGCCGTTTCGTCCACACTCCAGCCCCTGTAGTCAGCCCGGTGCCGGGCGGCACCTGGGCGAAGGCGTGCAAGGCGACAGCGCTCCCGCTGAGCCTGGTGTTCATCGTGCACCTTGCGTTGTTTGAAACAGTCCAACAGTTGTCGGTGCATTGGAAGGAATCCACAGGCGAATTGTGGAGCATGGCTCTCGCCGTCCTGACTCTGGGCGGGCTGATCTGGGCTTGCCGGCCGAGGTATCGCCTTAAGCTCAGTGGCGTGTTCTGGGCTGGGGGCGCGGTGACGGCTGGATGCCTCCTGCTGGCGGTGGACAGTCTGTACGCCTTGGAACTTCGGCCCAATCTGGGGCTTTATCGCGAGCCGGACTGGGTGGCGGGATTTCCCGTTTTTCAGCGGGAAATGAGGGAGCGAATGGAGGCCCACCTTTGGCGCCAGCCCAAGCGAGCGCCCGCTGAGATCATAACCACTGCCGGGACACTTCGCCTCCTGCCGGGCGCCGGGTGGCGAATCGCTGCATCCGTTTCCGAGGCGGACAAGGCCAAAGTGGAACCAGGTCAGCGGGTTGAGTTTACCTTTGAGGCGGTTCCACAACGAAAGCTCAAAGCAAGGGTTGTGCGAGTCGCCGATGCGCCGGTCACTCTCGAAGGCGCAGTGAGGTACGAGGTGACAATTGCTGCGATCGAGCCCGACCCCAACCTCAAACCCGGCACGACCGTCAATGTCGCCATCGAAGCCAGGCTCCTCGCGCAGTAATCGTTAGGGAATCCTCTATGGCGAACCTGTTGATGCTCAAGATGCCCAACAAGTGATGGGGCTTGAAGGGACTGGAGCGCGGGTCCAGGGCTGCCAAGTCCTGGCGGGTCGAGGGCGGAGCCCCTTCTTTCAAAAGACCGAAATTCTGAAAGCTGAAAGCTGAAACCATTTCCTGGTGGCGGGACATCCGAAGTCCGAAATCCGAGGGCCGAGTGGCGGCGGGGTTAGTTCGGCGCCTGGCCGGGGATTCGGGCGAGCGAGCTCTAGGGTATTGACAGGAAGCCGGAGCCAATTTCGGCGATGACTTCGCCTTCCTTAATCTTCAGCGCCTTGATCACGTCGGCGGGCTTTTGGTACGCATCGCGCTTCGGGTCTTCGAGGCGGGCGATGTAGGCTTGCGAATCCTGATGAACGCGCTGCATTTCCTAGGTGCTCGTCAAAAGCGTGTTTTGGGCTTGGGTGGAAGCGTGGCAGGCGAGGATGGCGGTGAATATGGCAAGTGTCCGCATCACACTTGATCCTTGGCTGGCATGGAGCCACTTGGCAAACTTATAGGCACCGGCGCCGCCGGCCGATGAACGCTCCGACAGGCACGAAGTCGAGTCCGCGCAACCTGGGACTGGTCAGTGCGACGGCCCTGGTGGTGGCGAACATGGTTGGCACGGGTGTGTTTACCACGAGCGGCTTTCTACTGGGGGATCTGAAATCGCCGTGGCCGGTGCTCGCGGTGTGGGTGGCGGGCGGTGTGGTGGCGGCGCTGGGCGCGCTCAGCTATGGGGCGCTGGCGCGGCGGCTGCCGGAGTCGGGCGGGGAGTATCTTTTTCTGTCGCGCACGCTGCATCCCTCGCTCGGGTATGTGGCGGGTTGGATTTCACTGCTGGTGGGGTTCTCGGCTCCGGTAGCGGCGGCGGCGACGGCTTTCGGGGCTTACGCTGGGCCATGGTTTCCACGGGTGAGCCCGCAGGTTCTGGGCACGGTGTTGATCGTGGCGTTCTCGGTGCTCCACGCCAGCAACGTGCGGGGCGGCGCGTGGGTGCAGAACGGAGAGTTCTGAGTCAGTCCGTCAACGGTTTTGTTGAAAGTTATTCACCGC
>DAOTCE010000070.1 GCA_035452965.1 Candidatus Paceibacterota bacterium
CGTCCGGTGGTGTGGGAGGACGGTGAGGTTCTAACCCTCACCTCCTACCCGATTTAGCGCGCCTTCATGTATACGCGCTGTTCTTTGTCTGAGTTTTTGTCTTGCACACCACCAGCGCGGCGTTATAAACGTGCGTTTGTAAAACTGGCCCAAGACCAAGTGGACGCGGTCCGCCGCTGGTGTTGGGGATAAACTCAAACAAAAGTGCCTGCTATGAAAATAACGAAGACATCCCTCATTTCACCAACCCTGCGCGGTTTGGTATTGGCGCTGGCGGCCATTGCGCTGTCCAGCTTTGTGGCCCGAGCCGTTCCATATGCCACGGAGGTCGTTAAGACCGGCAACGATGTGACTTTCATCCTGAACCAAAACGCCGCCAGCGTGGAGGTCATCCTGGATGGCACCACAACGTTGACCCCAGCCCTTACCCCTGCCGCCGGCCCGAAGAACTTCAATATGGCCGGCCACACCACCTTCCAGATCAAAGTGACCGGCAACGATGCGCCGGGCTGGGCACAGTATGTGGACGACAATCAGAACGTCACGGGCTTTGAACATCCATACGGGGTCTCAATCAACAAGAACCCGAGCAGCCCCAACTTCGGCAAGGTGTACGTGTCCAATGACCGAGTCGGCACCACAGGGCTGGGTCGTGAGTGTACAACCGCCGTCTATATGCTGCACGCCGACGGTACGGACGCCGGTTCATCAACCGGCGGAGTTAGCTGGGCGCCGGGGGGCTCTGGTCCGTATAAGAGCTGCATTGGTCCGGACAACCACCTCTACGTCGTGGATCTCGCGAACGATCTGGCCTGGGAGTTTAGTGAGGACATGAGCTCGGCGACTCAGTTGATTGACGCCTCCAACAGGACGGCGAACCAATATGTCCACGGCATCTACGTGGAGGGCACGCAGGCCGCAGGCAACCGCATGCTGTACCTTGTCAATGGCCGTGGCTCGGATACGGCTCGCAAGGGCCTCATTCAGTATAGCCTCGGGGCGAACGCCACGGCGGCTTCAGGTGACACCGGCACACAGATTATCGGCCCCACTTACTGGGGCGCTTCCTACTATAGTTACGATGTTACCCGCGACAGCAATGGCGACTGGTACATGAACACCTACCGGGCCAATTTGAACCAGAAGCCAGCAATCACCAAGTTCAATGGAGCCGGCGTGCTGCCGCTGGATGATGACGTGCTCTGGGGCACGGATACCTCGATATACCTGTATTCCTTTGGCATAGACATCAGCGAACTGCACGGGTTGGCCGCCTATGGGCACGCCAACGACGGCAATGTTTACTGCTTCAAAATGGCCGATGGCGCCTTCGTTGAGCAGTTCGACGCAGGCGGCGCCATCCGTGACCTGGCCTTTGACGCCGCCGGCAACATGGTCACGGTGGATAACGCGGACGAGTGGGCGCGGTTCTGGTCGCCGGGCGGCTACACAGTGGCCACCACAACCTTTAACGGCTCGCAGACAACGTTCCAGGTTACCCGGCCTCCGGCACAGGTGAGCGTCACGGCGAGCACAGCGACGGTTTCGGAAGCGGGTCCTTCGGTCAACTTTACCATTTCGCGCGTGGGCAGCACGGCATCAGCGCTAACCGTCTATTACGCCGTGAGCGGCACGGCTACCAACGGGGTTGACTACTCCACGCTGGACGGCATCGCCGTGATCCCCGCCCTCGCCAGTTCGGTGAATGTGACTCTGGCTCCGACTGAGGAGGATGTAATCCCCGAGTTGACCGAGACCGTGATTCTAAGCCCATTGGCCAACTCGAACTATTCGGTGGTGCTGCCCGCCAGCGCGACCATATCCATTCTGGACAACGAAGATCCGGAGGTTTCATTTGGCTCGGCGGCACCCAAGAAGCTCCTGGAGAGCTACGCTCCCTCGAAGGTGACGCACCAAGTGGTGCGCAAAGGGTTGCTGACTTCGGCGCTGACGGTCAACCTGACCTATTCCGGCACCGCCACGCGCGGCGCCGACTACAATGGCGCGACAAGTGTCACCGTTGCGGCAGGCGCCGCGACCGCGAACCTGGTGCTGACCCCAATCAATGACCAGGCTTACGAAGGCGCTGAGACCGCCACCGCCGAAATTGCTGACGGAACCGGTTACAGTATCGGTACGGCAGACGAGATCAGCGCGACCGTGGTGGATGATGAACCCCCGCCGGGCACGGTCCTGTTCAGCGATGACTTCGAGACCGACAGTTCGGCGTTGTGGCAAACGAACATCTTTAACACCGATGATGGCTTCGTTGATTTCGCCTGGGATTACTCCACCACTGCTAAAGTTCCCGCGGCGCCGGCCGGCGGCGGGACAAAAGGTCTGCGCATGCGCTGCGGCAATATCGCACTGCCATCGGGAGATCCCCAAACTGACGGCCTGAGCGTTTCGCCTCTGGGGGGGAACTACACTGGCGACTACCGGGTGAAATTCGACATGTGGATCAATTATAACGGCCCCATGCCCGCTGGCGGGCCGGGCTCAACACAGAACTTCGATGCCGGTGTAGGCACTGCTGGCGATGTGGTGCAGTGGCTTGGGGGATTCAACAACGCGGATGGCGTGTGGTTCTCGGTCACGGGCGACGGAGCAGCCGGGGCCACCGTCGGCGATTACAATGCCATTATCGGGAACGTCCTGCAGAACGATGACACCGGGGTGTACGCCGCGGGCACCGGGCCGGCGGACGGCGGCATTCGCCAACGCACGCACCCGTTCTATTCGCTGTGGGGCGGCCATGGCGCGCCGGCAGACCAATTGGCGGCGTTTCCGAACCAAAGCGGTGTGGCAAACATCGGCAACGCGGGCATGGCATGGCACACGGTCGTGATCACGAAGGAGGGCGACGTGGTGACCTGGGCAATGGACGGCATCCCGATTGCCACCGTGACCAATACCACCTTGCCTTTCGGCAACAACGTGTTCGTCGGATACCAGGACCTGTGGGCTAGCACTGGCGGTGCCGTGTCCGATGTCCCGGAAATGTCCTTTGGCCTGGTGGATAACTTCAAGGTAATGACCTTGACGGCGCCCACCCAGCCGGTCATCACGGGCATCCAGCTAATCAATGGCGGCACGCAAGTCCAGATCAACTTCACTGCCGGCACGGGCGACAGCGCGTCCAGCTTCATGCTGCAGACGACGGCCAACCTGAGCAGCAGCCCTGGTGACATAGCGGCCACCATCTCGAGCACCGGTCCCGGACAGTTCCAGGCGGTGCGAAACGTGGGTGGTGCCACTCAGTTCTATCGCATTCGCAGGAACTGATCATCAGGAGTTAACAGTATTCAAAGGCACCTGCGCAGGCGCAGGTGCCTTTTTTATGGGTGCGCCCGGCAGGGCGCACTGACTAGTTGGTTAGAGTCCAATGCACACCCG